>DASPGF010000465.1:0-7006 GCA_035620755.1 Myxococcota bacterium | reverse complement strand
CGTGCAGCGCCGCGGAGAGCCCCGTGAACCCGCCGCCGACCACGCACAGCTCGGCCGAGCGATCGCTCGCGAGCGGCGCGCAGTGCGGGCCCGCGGCGGCGGTCGCCGCCCAGAGCGAATCGGGCATGGCCGCCTCGCTCGGTCGCGCGTCGCTCATCGCGCGGAAACCTCCGGGCCCTCGACGACGTGCGCGTCGTGCAACGCTGCGATCTCGCGCTCGCCGAGCCCGAGTAGCGTCGCGAGGATCTCATCCGTGTGTTCACCGAGCAGCGGCGCGCGCGCCGCGGGAAGCCGCGGCACCGCGCCGAACTGCAGCGGCGAGCCCGGCATCAGATAGGTTCCGATGCCGGGCTGCTCGACGAGCGTGAACATCGGGTTCTCGGTCGAGCACTCCGGGTCGCTCTCGACGACCTGCCGGAACGTTCGGTACGGGCCCCACGAGACGCTGTGCTTCTCGAACGCCTCGCGGACCTCCGCGAGCATCCGCGCGTGGAACCAAGGCTCGAGGATCTTCGCGATCTCGCGGCGCACGCGGTAGCGGTTGCCCGCCTCGCGCAGATCGAGCCCGATGCGCTTCGCGAGCGAGTCGAACGTGCTCTCGGTTCCCGTCGCGCGCACGAGCTTCTCCCACTGCGCGGTCGTGAGCGCGACCACCATCACGCGCTGGCCCTCGAGTGTCTCGAAGTCGCGGCCGAACGCGCCGTAGAGGTAGTTGCCGTCCTTGGTGCGATCCTGGTCGTTGATCATCACCTCGGCGATCTTGCCGAGATTGCCGAGCATCGCGAGCGCCACGTCCGCGAGCGCGATTCGCACCAGCTGGCCCTCGCCGTGCATGCGACGGTGCCGCTCGGCGGCGAGCAGACCCACGGCGGCCATCTGTCCGGTGATCGCATCCCACGCGGGCAGCAGGTGATTGACGGGCCGCGGATCGTCGCTCGGGCCGGTCGCGGTCGGGAAGCCGACCGCGGGGTTGAGCGTGTAGTCGACCGCGGAGCCGCCGCCGTGATGCCCGCAGATGTTGACCATCACGAGATCGGCTCGCCGCTGCTTCAGCGACTCGTAGTCGAGCCAGTCGCGCGCGGGGAAGTTGGTGAGGAAGAGCCCGCCGTCTGGGCCGGGCGCGCAGATCAGATCGCGCGCGAGCTCGCGGCCGCGCGGCGAGCGGATGTCGATCGCGATCGAGCGCTTGCCCTTGTTGAGGCCGGCCCAGAACAGGCTGCGACCGTCGGAGGTGACGGGCCAGCGCCCGTGGTCGAGGCCGCCGCCGATCGGATCGAAGCGGATCACGTCCGCGCCGAGCTGCGCGAGCGTCATGCCGCCGAGCGGAGCCGCGACGAACGCGGAGCCCTCGACCACGCGCATGCCGCTCAGGATGCCGTCCATCTCAAGAATTCCTCCGCGTCGAGTCCACGCGTCAAGCCATCAATGCGACGAAGCGCCAATCGAGCACCGCGGCCTCCGCGCCGGGCGTGGGCGCCTGGTCGCCGCGCGTCGCGCGCGTAATGGCGCGCAGGTCGACCAGGCCGCCACCCGACACGAGCGCATGCTTGGCTTCGATCGTCAGCTCGGTGCGCAGCACGTCGCCCTCGAAAACCGGCTCGCTGTGATCGCAGCTCCGCCACGCGAGGAGCGTCACGAGGTTCGGAAGCGCGCGCACGACGTGCGCCGACGCCATCGAGATGGTGTGCCCGCCGTAGACGAGGCGCCGGCGGTAGGGGCTCGAGGCGGCGTCGCGGTGCGCGTTGGCGACGTTGAGCGTGAGGCGCGCGAGCTCGATCGCGCAGCTCACGGGGTCGCTCGCTTCGATCTGATAGCGCGTGCCCGCCTCGATCGCGTCGAAGTGCGCGCCCGGAACCTCCGCGCGAAAGCGGTCGAGCCGCCACGGCTTGGGCACGGCAGCGATCACCTGCTCGAGCTCGAGCTCGCTCGGAATCACGTCGAAGGAATCGTCCGCGCCCGTGGCCGCGTCCGGCGCGCGACACGGCAGCATCGCGCAGCGCCAGAAGTGGAGCACGGTCTCGCGGTGCTGGTTCTCGACGTGCAGCTCGAGCACCGCGAGCCCCGTGGCGCCGCGCCCGGGCTTGGGGCGGTTCTGGCGCAGCGCGGCCACCCGGGTCGCGGTTCGCAGCGTGTCGCCGACGAACACCGGGCGGTGCAGGATCAGCCCGCGGTAGAACAGGTTGCCGCGCACGCGCTGCGTCGGCGTCGTGGTCTGCCCGATCGCGACGTTGCACACGACGTTGGGATGGACGAGCTCGCGGGCCGATCCCGTCACCTTCTCGCAGAGCGTCGCGTCGAGCGGCAGCCGCAGCCGATCTCCGAACAGCGCGAGGTGGAACGCCGCGTGGCCCGAGGTCAGCGTGACGGCCGGCGCGTCGTCGAACACGTCGCCGCGCGCGAGGTCCTCGAAGTACGGAGGCTCGACGCGGACGGTGCGAGCGTTGGTGTCAGGTGTCAGCCGGTCCATCGGGCTCCCGTGCGATGCGCCGCGATCAGCTCGATTCGAGCGCGCCCGCGAGCCGCGCGCGCTCGAGCACGCGCTCGTGGATGTCGACGAGCGGCGGGTCGATCATCTTGCCCTCGAGAGCGAACACGCCTTTTCCCTGTGCGAGCGCAGCCTGCCAGCCCTCGATGACCCGCCGCGCCGTGTCGATCTGCTGCGCGCTCGGCGTGAAGATCGCGTTCGCGAGCTCGACCTGCGCCGGGTGGACGCAGAGCTTGCCCTGGAAGCCCAGCCGCAGCGCGAGCTCCGCCTCGCGCGTGAACGCGGCGGGATCGCGCACGGCGAGGCAGACGCCGTCGATCGGCGCCGCCTTCGCGGCCGCGGCGGCGATCGCGAGGCGACAGCGCGCGTGCAGCACGACGCCGCTCGCGGTGTCGGCATCGACGAGGCCGAGGTCGAGGCTGAAATCCGCGTTGCCGAAGCAGAGCGCATCGATGCGCGCGTCCATACCGCGTAGCTCGCGTAGCTCGGGTAGCTCGGCCAGCGCCTCGACGCGCGCGATTCCCGCTGCGGTCTCGACGAGCGCGAGCAACCTAACGCTT
The DNA here is from genome assembly GCA_035620755.1 of Myxococcota bacterium. GTDB lineage: Bacteria > Myxococcota_A > UBA9160 > UBA9160 > SMWR01 > JACZVU01. The sequence continues at coordinate 3,961 of DASPGF010000465.1, read as the reverse complement.
CCGTCGGGGAGTTCAAGCTCGGCCTCGAGGCGCGCGACGCGCGAAGCGACGCGCGCGAGCTGCTCGGGGCACTCCGCCTTCGGCAGCATGATCGCCCGCGCGCCCGCTGCGACGCTGCGCTCGAGGTCGGCTTCGAATTCGGGCGAGGCAGGCGGATTGACGCGCACCGCGAGCTCGGGGCCGCGCTCGCTCGGCTGCGCTCCGCGCTCGCGGTGCGCGCGAATCTGCTCGCAGACCTGTTCGCGCGCGCGCGCCTTCTCGGCGGGCGCGACCGCATCTTCGAGATCGAGCACCACGAGGTCGGCGGCGGAATCGCGCGCGCGCTCGAGCTTGCGCGGCTCCGAGCCGGGCGCGAAGAGCAGGGAGCGTAGGAGTCGGAGCTTCATCGGCGTGCTCTCGCGCTGCGCGGCCCGCAAGCATACCCGAGCGCCTGCGCGGCGCCGACCCGCCGCGGGCTCGCGCCCCGAGGCCCGGCGCGCAGCGCGCGCGGCTCGCTCCCGCGCGCGGGCACACTACACTCGGGCTCCGCCGCGCCGGAGCGCGGGGGATCGAGCCCATGTCGCAGGTACGATGCAGCGGGTGGCGGATGCACGGCGATGCGAATCGCGCGCGCGAAGGGAGCGTGCGGCGCGCGCTGCTCGCGTGTGCGGTGCTCGCGTTGGGCTGCGCGAAGGGATCGGGCGAGCCCGCGCTGCCCGCCCGCCAAGCGGTCGAGTGGAGCGGCCCGCGCCAGCTATTCGTGCTGCCGCTCAACGTGACCATCAAGGTACCGCCCGAGCTCGAGCCGCGGCTCGACGACGTGTTCGGTGCGATCGTCGGCTACATCCGCAGCGGCGGGAACAAGGTCGAGACTTTCTCGAGGAAGGATGCGGTTTCGCGCTGGGCGCTGAGCATCGTCGAGGTCAAGCGCTCGGAGGCACTCGAGGACAACTTTTCCTCGGCGATGCGCGTCTTCGTGCGCGAGCTCGCCAAGGGCCGCAGCTTCGACGCGGTGGTCGCGCCATCGCTCGTGTATCGCGCCACCAAGGTCCGCGAGCGGACCGCCAAGTGGGACGGCGTGTTCCGGAAATTCGACGTCGTCAACCTCTCCGACGTGGCGAAGAAGCAGGGGCTCGCGCAATCGCTGAGCGTCGACATCTCCGGTGTGTCGCTGCACGTGATGGTGTTCTCGCCCGACGGCGAGCTCGTGTTCCAGAGCTACGGTGGGCTCGATCTCGTGCAGGACGTCGACATGAAGAACACGGAATTCACGAGCAGCCCGAAGCTCGTTCTCAAGCTCGATGTGCTCGGCGAGAGCGACCACCTGGAAGAGGGCATCGCGATCGCGTTCGACCCGTATCTTCCGAGGCGGTAACTGCCCGCCCCGGGTCGTCTGACGGATCCACCGCTGATTGGCGCCCTGCTTCGCGCGTCAGCGAGAGATCAGGAAACGATCAGGTTCCGATCAAGCGCGCGCATCCGCGCGCGCGTAGGCTCGAGGTCGTCGGCGTTCGCTGCGCGCGCAGTCGGCCGACGTAGCCGAGCGGCGGGCCGCGTGTTTCGAGCCGCCGAACTGGATCGCTGGGGAGCGGAACCCGATGTGCGGGTTGCCCAGTTCGGCGGCCTCGCGCTGCGTCCGTCGCTAGCGGATGGCGCGCTTCGGGGCGCGAGCTCTCAGACGCTCGGCGGGCTGCACGCGCTCACGACCTCGCACTCCTCGGGGCCCGGGTTGCGAAACCGGTGCGGCCGCGTGCTGTCGAAGTAGTAGGCGTCGCCGGGCCCGAGCAGGTGGCGCGCGCCGTCGACGGTGAGCTCGAGGTGGCCGCGGATCACGACCCCTCCCTCCTCGCCCTTGTGGTGGAGCGCGACCTTGCCGGTGTCGGCGCCGGGCTGGTAGCGCTCGTGCAGGATCTGCATGCTGCGGCCCGCGAGCTCGTTTCCGACCTGCCAATAGGAGATCTTGCCGCGACCGATCTCCACGAGCTCGGTCTCGCGGTAGACGACGGGCTCCGCGCGTGCGGATCCGCTCGCGAAGAACGCCGCGAGATCGAGCTGGATGCCGTCGAGGATGCGCTTGAGCACGGCGACCGACGGGTTGAGCTTGTTCGACTCGATCAGCGAGATCGTCGCGTTGCTGATGCCGCTGCGCTTGGCGAGCGCGCGCTGCGAGAGGCCCGCGCGCTCGCGCGCCTCGCGCAGCCGCGGTCCGACGTCGATCTCCATGGGCGCTCCCCTGCGCTCCGTTAACGCGTTGAGGATCCCTAATTCGCTGGATCTCAATCTCTTTTAGATCAAGTAGTTGCGAATTGTCAAGAAAAGGCTTGTTGACTCGCGTAAACAGCGGAACAATTGGCGGCCTCGGTCAAGGGGAGCGTGTGATGGCGCAGATGATTCCTCACTGGATCGCGGGCAAGCCGCAGCACGGCCAATCGGGCCGCAGCGGTCCGGTCTTCAATCCTGCGACGGGCGCCGAGCGCGCGCGCGTCGCGTTCGCGAGCGCCGAAGAGGTCGACCGCGCGGTGGAGGCCGCGCGCGCCGCGTTCCCCGAGTGGCGCGACACGTCGCTCGCGCGGCGCACGCAGATCCTGTTCGCGTTCCGCAATCTGCTCGACGCCGCGAAGGACGAGCTCGCGGAGCTGATCGCGGGTGAGCACGGCAAGACGGTCCCCGACGCGCGCGGCGAGGTGCAGCGCGGGCTCGAGACGGTGGAGTTCGCCTGTGGGATCGCGGGGCTGCTCAAGGGGGAGCAGAGCCAGCAGGTGTCGACGGGCGTCGATCTGATGTCCGTGCGCGAGCCGCTCGGCGTGGTCGGCTGCATCACGCCGTTCAACTTCCCCGCGATGGTGCCGCTGTGGATGGTTCCGCTCGCGGTCGCGTGCGGCAACGTGGCGATCCTCAAGCCGTCGGAGAAGGATCCCTCGGCATCGCTGCGGCTCGCGGAGCTGTTCGCGAAGGCCGGGCTACCCGACGCGGTGTTCAACGTCGTGCAGGGAGACCGCGTCGCGGTGGAGCGGCTCGTCGCGCATCCGGACGTGGCCGCGATCAGCTTCGTTGGATCGACGCCGGTCGCGCGCGCGATTTACGAGGCGGGCACGCGCAGCGGCAAACGCGTGCAGGCGCTCGGCGGCGCGAAGAACCACATGCTCGTGCTGCCCGACGCGGACATCGACCTCGCGGCGGACGCGGCCGTATCCGCGGCCTACGGCTCCGCGGGCGAGCGCTGCATGGCGATCTCCGTCGTGGTTGCGATCGGCGACGCGGCGGATCGCCTGGTGCCGCAGCTGCGCGAGCGCATCGCCAAGCTCAAGACCGGCCCGGCCGACGATCCCGAGGCCGAGATGGGCCCGCTGATCAGCGCCGAGCACCGCGACCGCGTCGTCTCGTGCATCGACTCGGGAGTCGCCGAGGGCGCCGAGCTCGTCGTCGACGGGCGCGGCCTGCGCGTCGCAGGCTGCGAGCGCGGCTACTTCGTCGGGCCGACGCTGTTCGACCACGTCGCGCCCGACATGCGCATCTACCGCGAGGAGATCTTCGGCCCCGTGCTCGGCGTGGTGCGCTGCGAGCACTTCACCGACGCGATCGATCTCGTCAACCGCAACCCGTATGCGAACGGCACGGCGATCTTCACCAACGACGGCGGCGCGGCGCGGCGCTTCCAGCGCGAGATCCAGGTCGGCATGGTGGGCGTGAACGTGCCGATTCCCGTGCCGCTCGGCTTCTACTCGTTCGGCGGCTGGAAGTGCTCGCTGTTCGGCGACCACTCGATCTACGGGCCCGAGGGCGTGCAATTCTGGACGCGGCCCAAAGTGGTGACGACGCGCTGGCCCGATCCCGTGCACCGCGGCGTCGATCTCGGCTTCCCGCGCTCGCGCTAGCGCGCAACGCAGGGCAGGTACGCGCAACGCAGGGCGGGTGCGGGGCCGTCGTGCTCAGAACCCCATTCCGCGCGCCGGCCCCGCACCCGCCCTGCGTTGGGTGATCG
>DASPGF010000464.1:0-3033 GCA_035620755.1 Myxococcota bacterium | reverse complement strand
CCGCGGCCCGCTTCAGCGACGCGCCGAACCGGCCGAAACGAGACGGGCGACGAGGATGGGCGAAATGACGCAAATGCAAGCGGGCCCGTCGGTTCTGGTGCTCGACGAGGCGGACGAGCTCGCGCGGATCCAGCGGCTCATCGAGCGGCTCGGCGTGGACTGCGTGCGCTGGCGGGGCGACTCGGGCCACGAGCCGCCGCAGCCGCGCGAGCTGCTGATCACGACCGGCCAGCGCGCGCTGAAGCTGCCCGCGAGCACGGAGCCCGAGTCGCTCGCAGCCGGCCGGGTCTGGCTCTGCGTGCACGGTGAGGATTTCTTCCCGTTGCGCGATCGCCTGCGCGAGCGCGGCGTCCACTATCTCGTCCAGATGACGACCGGCGACGACGCGCTGCGGCTGCTGCTGCAGCAGATCCTCTACCGCGGCGCGGATCGGCGCGGCGCGAGCCGCCTGCCGATGGACTGCGCGGTCCAGCTGAAGCTTCGCGATCGCACGAAGCTTCGCGCCACGCTGCTCGAGCTCTCCAACGAGGGCTGTCGCTTCGCGGCGGAGCGCGAGTTCGAGAATGGCACGCCGCTCGTGGTCGCGATTCCCAAATCGCTCGGCGGTCGCGCGCTCCAGCTCGCGGGCCAGGTGATCCGCAGCGAGCCCGCGCGCGAGGGCGGCTGCGTGAGCGTGATGCAGATCGGCGAGCTCGACGCCAAGGCGCGCGAGCAGCTCGCCGCGATCGTGCGCGGCGACCGCATCGGAACGCGCGTGACGCCGCTCGCAGCGGTTCCCGAGCGCGCGCCCGACGTCTACGTCGACGGGACCGGCATACCCGACTGGGAGGAGCTCGCGAGGAGCGGGGATCGCCGCCGACATCCGCGGCGCGCCTACCGCAAGCCCGTCGAGACGGCTCCGATGTCCGACGCCGCGCGCTCCTACAGCGCGATGGGCCTCGAGCTATCCGTCGATGGCATGCGGATCGTCGGCGTGACGGAGCTCGCGGTGGGCTCCGAGATCCGCGTCGCGCTCCACAGCAACGTCGGCGCACAGCCGATCGAGCTCGCAGCGGTCGTGCTTCGCGACGACGGACGCTCGGTCGCGCTGCGGTTCCAGAACGTCGGCGCCGAGCTTCGCGAGCAGATCGAGGCGCTGATGGACGAGAGGCCGTCGGTCGAGCGCCTGCAAGGCGGCGCGCTGGATCGCATCGTGATGTCCGAGGTCACGTCGATCGCGGCGCCGCCCGGCGCCGGCTGATCACCACCCGCGCGCGACGAGCCGCGAGCGGGTCGTAGCGCCTCGGGCCGTCACCCCGTCAGCGCCTGAGCCCATTCAGGGTGCGCGCGCGTCGATCAGCGACCCGCTGAGCGACTCCGATCGGCCCGGGCGCTTGACGACCTTTCCTCCGATCATCACGAACGAAACGCGCTCGAGCGCGCCGAGATCGTCGAGCGGGTCTCCCGAGACGGCGATCACGTCCGCGAGCTTTCCGATCTCGATCGTGCCGAGCCGGTCCTCCCACCCGAGCAGCTCGGCGTTCACGCGCGTGCCCGCCTGGATCGCCTGCATGGGCGTCATGCCCGCCTCGTGCAGCACCGCGAACTCGCGCGCGAACACCGTCGGGTCGACGCCGAGCCCGCCGAGGTCGACGCCGACCGTGACCTTCACGCCCGCCTTGTGGGCGCGGCCGACCGCCGCGAGAAAGTTCGCGCGGTCGTTCTTCACGTAGTCGTCGTTCTTCTGCTGCGCGAGCAGCGCGTCGCCGCCCGCGAAGTAGTCGCCGATGTAGATCGTCGGGACGAGGAACGTGCCGCGCTCGACCATCAGGCGGATCGCCTCGTCGTCGATGAAGGTGCCGTGCTCGATCGAGCGCACGCCCGCGCGCACGGCCTGCTTGATGCCCTCCGCGGCGTGCGCGTGCGCGGCCACGGGAACGCCGAGCCGAGCGGCCTCCTCGACCGCGACGCGCAGCTCTTCGGGGCTGAACGCGACGTTGCGCGGGTTGTCGCCGACGGATTGGAACGCGCCCGTGACGAGCAGCTTGATCCAATCCGAGCCGAACTTGACCTCGCGCCGGATCGCCTTGCGGATCTCCTCGGGGCCGTCGACGACGAGCCCATCGGCGATTACCTGCTGCTCGGGCGAGAAGTAGTTGACGTCGCCGCCTCCTCCGGTGATCGAGAGGTAGTGGCCCGCGCCGCTCATGCGCGGCCCGATGAAGATTCCCGCGTCGATGACCTTGCGCAGCTCCTGATTGGCGAAGTAGACGTCGGCGTCGCCCACCACGCGGATCGAGGTCCAGCCCGCGAGCAGGTGCTGCTGCACGCCCGCGAGGCCCATCAGCGCCTTGCGCGCCGACGAGCCCTGCAGGTGCGCGTTCTGGTAGTCGGATTCGTACATCAGCGGATGCTCGTGCGCGTTGATCATGCCGGGCATCAGCGTCGCACCCGGCAATTCGATCGCGATCGCATCCGGCGGCAGCGCGGCGCGATCGACGACCGCGCTGATGCGCTCGCCTTCGACGAGCACGACGGCGTCGGTGCGCGCGACCGGCGAGCGCCCATCGATCAGCCGATCCGGCACGAGCGCGATCGTCTGCGCGCTCGCGCCGGGTGCGCGCGCGGCGAGCAGCAGCGCGAGCGCGAGCAGCGCTGCGCGAAACATCGGAGGCAGGAGCCGGGGCGGATGGGCGCTCGATCGGTGCATAACCGGTTTCCTCATCTTGCCGCGCGCCGCGGCGCGGGGTTCGGGGCTCGCTCGGCGGTCTCGCCATCTGCGCGCAGCCACTCGTCGTACCACGCGAGGTAGCGCTCGAGCACGTCGCGCTGGAAGCGCGGGCGCGAGATGCCGTGGCTCTCCCCGGGATAGAGGATGAGCCGCGTCGGAACGCCGAGGCGCCGCAGCGCGAGGTACATCTGCTCCGAGTGGATCGCGGGCACGTTGTAGTCCTGCTCGCCGCAGAGGAACAGCGTCGGCGTGCGGATCCGGTTCGCGTGCAGGAACGGATAGGAGACGCGCAGCCACTTCTCGGGCGACTCCCACGGCGCGCC
>DASPGF010000463.1:0-3005 GCA_035620755.1 Myxococcota bacterium | reverse complement strand
GTCGAGCGCTTGCGTCGCATGCGCGCGAGTCTAATGCAGATCGCGCTCGAATCCCATCCGCGTCGACGGCTCTCCGCTCGGCCGGCGGTCAGGGCGCGCCGGCTTCGAGCGGCTGCCACGACTCCGGCCGCCAGCTGTGTCCGATCACGCGGAACTTCTCGAATGTCATCTGGTCCGGTCCGAGGCCGAGCGCGCGCCACTCGGGATAGCTCGGATAGCGGTAGTGGAGGCGCGGAACGGGTCGCGGATCGCGCGCAGAGAAGATCGATTCGCACCCGAAGTCAGCCTCGAGGAGGATCTCGTCGAAGATCGAGTTCGGCACATCGCACAGCGCCACCGGCTGGTCCGAGATCCGAAACGGCTGCTGGTCGCCGAGCGGCTTGGCGAGGAACAGCGGAACTCCCTGCCAGAAACGCTCGATCGCCTTTCCGTTCGCGGTCGTCGCTCCGCGCGTAGCGGTTGCGCCGGCCGCCTCGGGCGCGGGCAGCGCCGGGGAGGCGGCGGAGGGGTCGAGCGTGACCCACGCCTCGCCGTGATCGGCGAGCACGAAGATCAGGCTGCGGTCGTAGATGCCGAGCGCGTCGAGCCTGCCCAAGTACGCGAACACTCGCGACAGCATGCAGTGCGTCACGGCGACCACCTTGTCGCGTCGGATTTCCTGGCTGCCCGCGTACGCGCAGCGCGCGTCGACCGTGTATGGACGGTGCGCGCCGTAGAAGTGCAGGAAGCGAAGGCGCGGAGTCGCGTCCTCGATCGCTGCACTCGCGATCAGCTCGTCGAACGTCGAGAGGTCGACGCGCGTTTCGTACTGGATCCTCGGATCCTCCCACGGAGCCAGGCGCGTGGGATAGAGGCGCGGGGTACGCCAGACGCCGCGGTCGTAGACGAGCGGCTTCACGAAGTGCGGCGAGAGCCGGAACAGGCCGAGCGCGAACAGGTTGCTCACGTCCTCCCGCCACGCCTCGCGCGCGCTGCGCGCCTCCGTGAGCGACGATGCGAGCACTCGCCGGTAGCCCCACATCCCGAAGTCGCGGTAGCTGGCCTGCGCAAAGCTCGTCAGCACGGTGTCGAAGCCCTGCTCGGCGAGCCGCGCGGGCACCGTTGCGGCTCGCTGCTCGGCTCGCCAGCGATCGAGCAGCACGTTGTCGGGAACCGCGAGCGAGGTGAGGATCGACTGCAGGCTGTGCTCCGTGCGCGCGTACTGCGACACCGCATTGCGGTAATAGGTGAAGCCGCGCGGGATCGAGGCCGCGAGCTCGGGGTCGCGAAGCGCCTCCGAGAAGAAATCCGACTGGAGGCTGTCGAGCACGAGCACGATCACGTTGAGCTCGCTCGAGTACTGGTTTGCGGATCGGATCGCCGCGGGATCGGCGGCTTCCGCTGCGCCGCTCGGCGGCGGCTGCGCGCCCCGGCTCGACGGATACGGCCAGTTGCGCTGGATCTCGCCCGCGAGCGCGGCGAGCTGGAGTGCGAACACGAGCAGCGCGATCCGAAGCGCGCGAGCGCGCAGCCAATCGCGCCGTGCGAGCGCGAGCGCGAACGCCGAGCACCAGAACGCGATCTCGAGCACGCCGCGCGAACGCAGGGCTCTCCAGTCGATCGGTGAGCCGTCGAAGCTGCCGTAGCTCCAGACGAACAGGCTGCCCTGCGCCCAGAGCGAGACGTAGAGCGCGAGCAGCAGCGGCAGCGCGCTGCGCGGCGCGATGAGCAGCAGCAGCGCGGCGAGCGCAGCAAACGCGGCGAGCGCGACCGCGAACGGCGCGGCGAGCTTCGCGAACAGCTCCGCGAAGCCAATGCCGATCTCGCCCCAGTTGGCGACGGCGCTCTTGGCGGGCTCGAGCAGCGCAACCGTCGCAGCGAGCAGGCTGCTCAGCACAAGAGCCACGGGCAGCGAGGAGCCGAGGCGCTTCATCTGCTCATGGGAGCCTAGCGCACGCGACCGATTTCCACGTCGGGGCTTGCATTCCATTGGCGGTGACCTATCTAGCCCCGCATGACGGACGAAGTCGCGCTCGACGCCGCAATCGACCGGGGCCTCGAAGGCGTCGTTGCGTGCTCGAGCAGCATCAGCACGATCGATGGCACCACGCTGCTCTACCGCGGCTACACGATCGAGGATCTCGCCGAGCATCTCACGTTCGAGGAGGTGATCCACCTGCTCTGGGAGGGCGATCTGCCGAGCGCGCGCGCGACGCAGCAGCTCCGCGAGCGGCTCGGGCAGAGCCTCGCGCTTCCCGTCGAGATGCGCATGTGGCTGATGGGCCTGCCGAAGCAGGTCCACTCGATGGATTTCCTGCACGCGGTGGTGGCGGGGCTGTCGCTGCACGACCCCGACGCGAACCTGCTCGGGCGCGAGGCGACGCTCCGCAAGGCGATCCGGCTCACGGCGCGCATCGGAACCATCATCGGCGCGTTCGCGCGCGCGCGCATCGGCAGCTGGCCGCTCGATCCCGTGCCCACGCAGTCGGTCGCGTGGAACCTGCTGCGCGGCATCCGCGGCGAGGAGCCCGACCCGCAGCAGGTGCGCGATCTCGACGTCTGCCTGATCCTGCACGCGGATCACGAGCTCAACGCCTCCGCGTTCTCTGCGCGCGTGACGGCGAGCTCGCTCTCGGGCGTCTACTCGTCGGTGATGGCGGCGATCGGAACCCTCAAGGGCCCGCTGCACGGCGGTGCGAACGAGGCGGTGATGCGGATGCTCGCGGAGATCGGGTCGCTCGACCGGGTCGAGCGCTACCTCGACGACCAGCTCAAGGCGGGCGCCAAGATCATGGGCTTCGGCCATCGCGTCTACCGCGAGGGCGACCCGCGCGCGAAGATCCTCAAGCGCATGAGCGAGCGGCTCACGCGAGCCGCGGGCTGCGGCGAGCTCTACGCGATGAGCGCGCGGCTCGAGGCGCTGATGGCGGAGCGCAAGGGACTGAGCCCGAACGTCGACTTCTACTCGGCGAGCGTTTACACCGCGCTCGGCATTCCACCCGATCTCTTCACCCCGATCTTCGCCG
>DASPGF010000462.1:0-4964 GCA_035620755.1 Myxococcota bacterium | reverse complement strand
AGTCGGACTCGTCAGTGGGAAGCGGAACTGCCCGGGCGTAGCGCGCGCCGGAGCTCGCGCAGGTCGCTCGCGGAATCGCCTGGCGGTCGACCGCCGAAGCGCTCGCCGAGGTAGGCCTCGGTGAGCCGCGCGAAGGCCGCGGCCGCGGGCGCGGGAAGCCGAGCGCTCGAGTCGCGCGCGAATTCGCGCGCGGAGAGCGCGGGCTCGCGCACCAGGCCGCGCCGCGCGAGCGCGCGCAGCGCGCTCGCGTAGTAGGCCGGAACCGCGCTGCGCGATCGCGTCGCGAACGCGCGCCAGGCGAGCGCGAGCAGCGCAACCGCACCCAGCGCCGCGAGCAGCGCGGGACGCGCGCGCGCGTCGAATGAAAAGCTGCGCCGGATCGGCGCGGTCGTCTCGGCGCTCTGCGGCTGCGGGCTCGCGAGATCGCGAACCGCGAGCCAGCCGCGCTTGAACGCGCTGATCTGATCGGTTCGGTCGAAGCCGACGACGCGCTGGAACCACCAGTGCTCGAGCGCGCTCGCGAGCTCGCGCACGCGTTCGTCGAACGCGATCGCGCGCTCCGCGCCGAGCCGCAGATCGGGCGGCGTCGCGTCGTAGCGCACCCAGCCCGCGCGCTGGTAGTGGACCTCGGCCCACGAGTGGGCGTGGGAGCGCGCGAGCTCGACGAAGCCGCCGATCGCGTTGTCGCGGCCGCCCGCGAAGCCGTTCACCAGCCGCGCTGGGATGCCGACGCTGCGCGCGAGCACGACGAGCGCGCTCGCATAGTACTCGCAGTGCGCCTCCATCGACTCGAACAGGAATGCCTCGAGCGGCGACGCCGCGCTGTTCGGATCGAGCGCCGGTGGCGTGTCCGAGTAGCGGCCATTGCGGAGCAGGTAGCGCTCGAGCGCGCGCACGCGATCGGCGTCGCTGCGCGCACCCTCGCCGATCTCGCGCGCGAGCGCTGCGACGCGCGCGGAGAGCGGCGGCAGCTGCAGATAGCGCGCCGCGGCGCTTCGGCGCGCACCGCTCGCGCCGCGGTTCTCGCGCGGCGCGGCCGCGATGTCCTCGCGCAGCGCCGCGTCGCTCCAGCGCGCGTTTCGACTCGCGATCGTGTAGCGCAGGCGCTCGTCGGCCTGACGCGAGGCATAGAGCGAGCCGTTGACGTCGCGCTCGAGCACGCGGATCGAGCCCTGGATCCCGCGCGGCGCGCCGATCGCAAACACGACGCCGCCGGGCATCGGCGCCTGCAGGATGCGCTGCTCGAGGTTCGCGTCTTCACGCGCGCTCGTGAGCGCGATGCCGAACTCGGCGCTGCCCGGCACGCGCGCCTTCTCGGCCGGCGTGACGGACCAGGTCTTGCCGTCGAAATGATCGAACGCGAGCCCGCGCCAGTAGGCGTCCTCGCGCGCGGGCGCATCGCCCGCGAGCGTCTCGACGCGCAGCGCGATTGCGGAATCCATGCGGATGCGCCCGATGTCGCCGAGTGACACGCGATCCGAGAAGCCCGCGGTCGCGAAGCCCGCGACGAGGCCCGGCGTCTGCAGCACCGACGAGTGGAGGCGCGGCAGCAGCACGAACAGCGTAATTGCGATCGCGACGCTCGCGCTCGAAGCGAGCAGCGTGACACGGAACAGGCTCGGGGTGAGAGCGCGGCTCGCGCCCTGGCGGTCGTCCGCCTCCGCGGCCTCGCCGCGCAGCGTGTGGACCATCAGCGTCCAGGCCGCAGCGAACAGGAACGCGAACAGCAGCGGCGTGAATAAAACGCTGTCCGTGAGGTTCGAGGCGAGGATCACCTGGAACAGCGCGAGCGCGACGAGCAGGAACTCGGTGCGGCGCGGCCGCGCGTCGATCAGCTGCAGCCCCTGCGCGAGCGCCGCGAAGTGGGCGAGCCCGATCGTCGCGGGGCCGCCTGCGAGCGCGACGTGGATCGTCGCGCCGGTCACGCCGAGCATGCCGAGGTTGAGCGCAATCGGATCGGTCTGCCAGCGAAACGGCTCGCGCCGGCGCCAGAGCGAGAGGGCGATCGCGGCGAGCTGGATCGCGACCGCCCAGCCGGCGAGCTGGCGCGTGAGCCAGAGCGTCGCCGACGCGACCGCGACGAGCGTCCACGCGGACGCGGGGCGCGGCTCGGCGACGTCGCTGCGAAACGCGCGGCGGCTCATGCGCTCTGCGCGGCGCGCTCGTCCCAGGCGCCATCCGCGGCCTCGGCCGACGGCTCGACGAGCGCGAGGTAGGCGAGCAGCCGCGCGCGTTGCCGCGCGCCCGCGGCGGGGCCGATGTAGTCGTCGTCCGTGCGCAGCGCGACGCGCGCGCCCGCGTCGAGCAGCGCGAGCACCTCGGCGGTCGCGCAGCTCACGCTGTGCTCGAATCGCTCTCCCGCGCGCGCGCCGCGCGTGCGGAGCCGCACCTCGACCTCCGCGTCGTGCTCGCTCTCCACTTCGCGCACGAGCAGCGCGCGCCGGCGCAGCGATGCGCGCCAGTGGATGCGCCGGAGCGCGTCACCCGGCGCGTAGCCGCGCAGTCCGATCGCATCCGCGCCGCTGCCAGCCGGCGCGGAGACGCGCTCGCCTCCAGCGCGCGGGCGCCCAAAGTCACGCGGTGCCGCGAGCGGCTCGAACGCCGGGAAGACGAGCGCGCGCTCGCGGGAGCGCAGCGTCAGAGACTTCGAGAAGAGTCCGAAGGGGAAGCGTGTAAAGACCCGAAATTCAATGAATTCGAACTCGCCGCGGCGCTCGGGCCGCAGCGCGTAGGCGCGCAGCAGCCGCTCGCCGGCTCCGATGCGCAGTGCAAACACGCGGGAGTGTCGAGCGGAATCGGCTGCCGTCTGCAGCTGGCGATCCTCGACCACCACCGCGAACGCGGCGGCGCGCCTCTGGCAATTGGAGATCTCGAGCGCGATCGAGTTCTCTCGGCCCGCGTAGAGCTCGCGCGGCAGGCGCCGGCGCACGCGGATGCCGCGCAGCGACGACTCGGACAGCACTCCCGAGAGGATCAGGAACGCGAGCATCAACGAGAGCACGAGGTAGAGCAGGTTGTTCCCCGTGTTGAGCGCCGCGAAGCCGACGCCGATCGCGATGCCGAAGAACAGCCAGCCCGCGCGCGTGGGCCGCAGCGCTCGCGGGGGTCGGAGCCAGCCCGCGAGCCGCCGCGTCAGAGCGGGACGGGCAGCGATTCGAGGATTTCGCGGATGATCCACGCGGCTTCCTGCGGGCCGCGCGCGCGATGCGAGCGCGGATCGAGGCTGATGCGGTGCGCGAAGACGTCGACGGCGAGATCGCGCAGGTCCTCCGGAATGCAGAAGTCGCGACCGTCGACCAGCGCGCGCGCCTGCGCGGCGCGCCGCATCGCGATCGCACCGCGCGGCGAGATGCCGATCTCGAGCGCCTCGTGCTCGCGCGTCTCCGCGATGATTGCGAGCAGGTAGCCGACCAGCGCCTCGTCGAACTTGACGGCCGCGGCGGCGCGCTGCAGGCCGCGCAGCTCGAGGATCGTGACGACCGGCTGCAGCCGCGGCAGCTCGCTGGCAGCGGGGTCGTCGCGCAGCAGCGCGGCTTCGTCCTCGGGCGCGGGGTAGCCGATCGCGGTGCGCACCAGGAATCGGTCGAGCTGCGACTCGGGGAGCGGATGCGCTCCGTGGTGCTCGAGCGGATTCTGCGTCGCGACGATGAGATGCGGGTCGGGCAGCGCATGGGTGATGCCGTCGACCGTGACGCGCGATTCCGCCATCGCCTCGAGCAGTGCGGACTGTGTCTTCGGGCTCGCGCGGTTGACCTCGTCGGCGAGCACCACGTTGGCGAAGATCGGCCCGCGCTGGAACTCGAACGCGCCCGTGGGCGCGCCGTCGCGCGCCTGCGGGACCGACGATCCCACCACGTCGCTCGGCAGCAGATCGCTCGTGAATTGGATGCGGCTGAAGCGGCCGTCGATCGTGCGCGCGAGCGCGTGCGCGAGCGTCGTCTTGCCCACGCCGGGCACGTCCTCGAGCAGCAGGTGTCCGCCCGCGAGCAGCGTCTCGACCGCGCGCCGCACGATCTCGGGCTTGCCGCGCAGCGCGCGCTCCACGTTGCCGCGGATCGCCGCGATCATCGCGGCCGCCGGCTCGGCGTCGATGCGGGGGACCTCGTCGCAGGCGGATTGCGGGTGCGGGCGTCTGGCGGACACGGCAGGCTCATCGGCTCGCCTCGGGCCGCGCCTGAGGCGCGGCGTGCGCCCGCGCGCGGCGATTTGCGCATTCGCCGCGTGAGAATCGCCTACTGCGCGACCGGCGTCTCGGCGGTCTCGGCGAGCAGGGCCTCGAGCGGCTCGCTCGCGTGCTTCGCGCGCGCGAGGCGCGCCACGAACGCGCGCAGGTCGCCGCCGAGCCGTGCGAGCAGCTCGTCAAAGCGGTCGAGGTCGGCCGCATAGGTGCCGATCACGGCCAGGCACGCATCGTTCATGCGCAACTCGGCCGCAAGTCGGGTCGCGTCCTCGGTCTCGAGCGACAGCCCCGCGATGCGCCGCCGCGCGCGCTCGTCGAGGCTGCGGCGCTGCGCGTCGCGCGCGGCGGCCGCGAGTGGCTGCGCGTACAGCGCGCCGATGTCGTCGCGCACGCGCAGCAGCTCGGCGTCGATGCGCCGCGCGTCGTCGACTTCGAGCCGCCGCTGCCGTGCGCGCTGCGGCGCGCCGCGGCCCTCGTAGAAGCGAACGCTTCCCTCCTCACCGATGAAGCGCGCAACGCTCTCGTTGAAATCGGCGTGGTTCTCGAGATAGACGGTCGCGTGCACGAGCTCGTGCAGCACGGTCTCGACGAGCAGCCCGGGAGGCAGGCGCAGCATCGGCTCGGTGATCGGGTCGTCGAGCCAGCCGAGCGTCGAATAGGCGCTGACCGGGAGCTCGCAGACGTCGAGCCCGTCGGCGCGCAGCGCCGCGGATTCGCGATCCGCGCGCGCGCGATCGAAGAAGCCCTGGTAGGGGAGGCGGCCGAGCAGCAGGAAGCGGAAGCC
>DASPGF010000461.1:0-6021 GCA_035620755.1 Myxococcota bacterium | reverse complement strand
CGCCGAGGCGAGCAGCACGTCCGATTCGTTCACCGCGCCCACGCCCGCGAGGAGCACGTCGACCTTCACGGCGTCGGTCGAGAGCTTGAGCAGCGCGTCGCGCAGCGCCTCGACTGAGCCGTGGACGTCGGCCTTGATGACGACCGCGAGCTCCTTGACGCCGCCCCCATCCATGCGCTCGAAGAACTCTTCGAGCGTGACGCTCGGCCTCGCGACGTCCGGCCGCCGGCGCTGCTCGCTGATCCGGTTCTCCACGATCTGCCGGCCCACCCGCTCGTTCTCGACCACGTTGAGCGTCTGGCCGGCCTCGGGCACGCCCGACAGCCCGATCACGCGAACCGGCGTCGCGGGCCCCGCCGACGCGAGCTTCTTGCCGTTCTCGTCCTCGAGCGCGCGCACCCGCCCCGTGCACGATCCGATCACGAACGCGTCGCCCGGCTTGAGCGTACCCTGCTGGACGAGCACGGTTGCGACCGGCCCGCGACCCCGATCGAGCTGGGATTCGAGCACGATCCCGACCGCGCGGCGTTTCGGGTCGGCCTCGAGCTCGAGGATCTCGGCCTGCAGGTTCACCATCTCGAGCAGCTTGTCGAGTCCGGTCTTCTGCTTGGCGGAGATGTCGATGCAGATCGTGTCGCCGCCGAACTCCTCGGGAATCAGGCCGTGCTCGAGCAGCCGCTGTCGCGCCGCCTGCGGGTTCGCGCCGGGCAGATCGCACTTGTTGATCGCTACCACGATCGACACGCCTGCCGCCTTGGCGTGCTCGATGGCCTCGACGGTCTGCGGCATGATGCCCTCGGTCGCGGCGATCACGATGATCACGATGTCGGTGACCTGCGCGCCGCGCGCCCGCATCTCGGTGAACGCCGCGTGGCCGGGCGTGTCGATGAAGGTGAGCTTCTTCCCGGCGACCTCGACCTGATACGCTCCGATGTGTTGGGTGATGCCGCCCGCCTCGCCCTCGACGACGTTCGTGCTGCGCAACGCGTCGAGCAGCGTCGTCTTGCCGTGGTCGACGTGCCCCATCACGGTGATCACGGGCGGGCGCGGTTCGAGGCTGCGTTCGGAGTCGGAAACGTCCTCGAGGTAGATCTCCTCGCGGAAGCCCACGTCCTCGACCTCGTAGCCGAACGCGGCCGCGACGCTCTTCGCGGTGTCGAGGTCGATTTCCTGGTTGATCGAGACCATGGTTCCGAGCGCCATCAGGTTGCGCTGCACCTCGGTCGCCTTGGCGCCGAGCAGGCGCGCGAGCTCGCCGACCGAGACGCTGCTCTGGATCCGCACCACGCGCGTCGACTCCTTGGGTCCGGCCGCTGCGGGCCGCTTCGGGGCGAGCGCGTCACGTCGCTTGCGGCGCGGGGAAGCCGCGGTTCGCGGGTCGATCTGGATCTGGCGCCGGACGCGCGTGCGGCTGACGGCCTGGCGCGCGAGCTGCTCCTGCTCCTTGAGGTTGACGACCTCGCGCACGAGCTTGCGCTGGCGGCCCGCCTTGGGGTCGACGGCCTCCGCGGTGCGGTCGCGGTCGCGCGCGGGCGGGCCGAGATCGACGTCCTCGGCCTCGCGCGGCGCGGGGCGCGCAGGCGCCGCGATCGGCTCGGGGAACGCGGGCATGACCGGCTCGTCGGACGCCGCGACCGGCTCGGGCTCGGCTTCGGCTTGCGCGTCGGCCGCGGCCGCGATCTCGAGCGCGGGCGGCTCGGAAACGGCGATCGGCGCGGGCTCGGCGACGGGCAGGGGCTCGGGCTCGGGCGCGGCGCGCTTGCGGCGCCGGATCACCGCGCCGCCCTTCGCCTCGACGCGCTGCTCGGTGACGACCTTCGCCGCGCCGAGCTTCTTGCGCAGCAGCTCCGCGTCCTCGTCGTCGACGGTCGCCATCGCGCTCTTGAGCGCGACGCCGAGCGCCGCCGCCTTCTCGACCAAGTCGGCGCGCTCGAGCCCGAGCTCCTCCGCCAACTTGTATGCCCTGATCTTCGCCATCCTTCCCTTCGATTCCCTTCGTCGCTCGCGCGACCTGCGCTCCCGCGTCGCGCGCTGCGCCGGCCCGCCACCGCGGCGAGCCCATGCGCTCGAACGCAGTCTACGGGGTGGAGCTCGCGCTCGCGCCGCCGACGTCCGCCTCGGGGCTCGCCTCCGCCGCGCCCGCGTCGCCCGCCGAAGCCTCGGTCGCCGCCTGCGCGGCTGCGGCCTCCGCCGCGGCGCGCTCGGCGGCGAGCCGCGCCTCCTCGAGGCGCGCGGCCTCCTCCTCGAGCTTGCGCTGCGCGAGCTCCGCGGCGCGCGCGCGAATCGCGGCGGCCCCGGCCTCGTCGATCCCCGGCAGCGAGGTGAGCAGATCCGGATCGCAGTTGCTGAGATCCTCGAGCGAGGTGATCCCCTGCTGGAGCAGCAGCTCGGCTTCGGGATCGCCGCAGCCCGGCACCACCGACACCGCCTCGGAAAGCCAGTGCGCGAGCTCGCGCATCTTCGATTCGCTCTTGATGTCGATGCGCCAGCCCGTGAGCTGGACCGCGAGTCGCACGTTCTGGCCCTTGCGGCCGATCGCGAGCGAGAGCTGGTCGTCGGGGACGATCACGTCCATCGATCGCTCCTCGTCGTCGATGATCACCTTCGAGACCTGTGCGGGCGAGAGCGCCGAGCACACGTAACGCGCGGGATCGGGGCTCCACGGCACGATGTCGATCCGCTCGCCGCGGAGCTCCTGGACGACGGCCTGCACGCGGCTGCCCTTCATCCCCACGCAGGCGCCGACGGGGTCGACGTCGCTGTCGCGCGACACGACCGCGATCTTCGAGCGGCCGCCCGGCTCGCGCGCCGCCGACTCGATGCGCACGATGCCCTCGTACATCTCGGGCACCTCCTGCTCGAACAGCTTGGTGAGCAGCTCGATGCAGCTGCGCGAGAGGATGATCTGCGAGCCCTTCGCCGCCTTGTTGACGTCGATCACGTAGGCGCGCAGCCGGTCGTTCGGCCGGTAGTTCTCGCGCGGAACCTGCTCCTTGGGGGGCAACACCGCTTCGGTTCGGCCGAGATCGACGATGATCGATCCCTTCTCGAAGCGGCGCACGATCCCATTGACGATCTCGCCCTTGCGATCCTTGTACTCCTCGTAGACGTTCTCGCGCTCGGCCTCCCGGATGCGCTGGATGATCACCTGCTTGGCGGTCTGGGCGAGGATCCGACCGAAGCCGGTGGTGTCCATCTTCACGCCGATCTCGTCGCCGACCTCGGCCTGGGGGTCGAACTCGCGCGCGCTCGCGATGCCGATCTGCGAATGCGCATCGGTCACGGTCTCAACGACATCGCGGAACTCGAACAGCTCGATCTCGCCGAGATCCTCGTTGTACTTGGCGTCGATCTCGATGTCTTGACCGTGCTCGCGTCGGGCGGCCTGCTTCATCGCCTCCTCCAACGCGCCGATGATGTCGGCGGGATCGATCCCCTTGTCTCTCGCGATCTGGTCGATCTCTCGCTTCAGGCCGAGCCCTTCTGCCATGCGCTGATTCCTCGATTCCCGGCCTCAGTCCGAGCGGCCGACGAAGTCGGCGCGGCTGAACTGATAGACCGTGTTGGCCTTCGAAACTTCCGAGAACGCGATCTCCACCTCGCGACCGTCCACCTCGAGCACGGCGAGCTCGCCGTCGAAGCTCCGCAGCATGCCCCGAAAGCGCCGCCGTCCCGCGATCGGCCGCCGCGTCTCGACGCGCACCTCGCGCCCGCACGCAGCCGCGAAGTCCCGCTCGCGCGTGAGCGGTCGATCGAGCCCCGGCGAGGAGACCTCGAGGCGGTAGCTCGCCTCGATCGCATCCGCGACGTCGAGCTGCGACCCGATCTCGCGCGACACCCGAGCACAGCTGTCGATCGAGACGCGACCGTCGCCCTGCGGTGTATCAATCGTGACGCGCAACGACCACGGCCTCCCGCCGCGCGCGAGCTGCACGTCGACGAGCTCGAAGCCCGCCCCGGCGACGACCGGCTCGATCAAGCTGCGCAACTCCTCCGGGATGTCCCGATACACGCGCGTGCACTCATGCACTTCCAGTTCTTCGAGCTCTCCAGAGCTCGAGGCGACCCAGGCATTCCGAACGACGAAGCCTTCAAACAAAAAAAGCGGACCCGCAGCCCACTTTCGACGACCCAGCCCGACGACCCAGCGCGATCACGCAGCGCGACGATCCAGCTCGACGACTCAGCGCGACAGCCCGCTCGACGTCGCACGCTCGACATCGCACGCTCGACGACGCGCAGCCGCGCATCCGCAGCCACGACGCCTCGCGCCCGCAACCCGCACACCGCCCGTCGACGCACCGGCGAGACGCTCGCGCACCTCGCACGCGCGCCGCCGAGTCATCGGGGGCATCCGAAGCGACCGAGCCAACCGAATCGCGCCAAGCGGCGCAACCCGACCGCCACCTGCCAGCGTAAGCCCGCGTAACCTAACCAAATAATCGGATCGGGGCAATCGACCCGTCAGCGGCTCGGCCACTCGAGAGCGCCGATCAGGTCGCTCGCGCGCGCGAGCCCGTGGCGGCGCAGGTAGTCGAGGATGCCGTCGGCCACAGCGCCCGCGATCGCGGGCTGCAGGTAGTTGCTCGTGCCCACCTGCACCGCGGTCGCGCCGCAGAGCAGGAACTTGAGCGCGTCCGCAGCGCTCTCGATCCCGCCGATCCCGCAGATCGGAATCGACACGGCCTGGGCGGCCTGCCAGACCATGCGCAGCGCGATCGGCCGGATCGCGGGGCCCGACAGCCCGCCGAGCCCGTTCGCGAGCAACGGGCGGCGCGTTTCGGGATCGACCTCGAGCGCCTGCACCGCGTTGATCAGCGAGATGGCGCTCGCACCCTCCGCTTCGCAGACCCGAGCCATCTCGGCGATCTGCGTCACGTTGGGCGAGAGCTTGACGAGCAGCGGCAGCGACGTCGCCGCGCGTGTGGCGCGCACCAGCCTCGCGAGCACCGCCGGGTCCTGACCGAACTCGATCCCTCCACTCTTGACGTGGGGGCACGAGGCGTTGACCTCGAGGCCCGCGATCCGCGGCACGCCCGTGAGCCGCTTGCAGACCTCCGCGTAGCGGTCGATCTCGGTCTCGAACACGCTCGCGATCACGGTGACGCCTTCGGGGATCGCGGGCAGCTTCTCCGCGATGAACGCCTCGACGCCGACGTTCTCGAGGCTGATCGCGTTGAGCATCCCCGACGGCGCCTCGGCGATGCGCGGCGGCGGGTTCCCGATCCTCGGCTCGAGCGTGAGGCTCTTCGCGACGAATCCGCCGATGCGCCGCAAATCGAGGAACGGCGCGAACTCGGTGCCGTAGCCGAAGGTTCCGGATGCGGTCAGCACGGGGTTCCGCAGCGGAATCCCGCCGAGATCCACGCGCGTGTCAGGGTCGAGCACCCGCGTCACGGCAGCCGCCCCCAGTCGATCGCAGCCGCATCGAACGCGGGACCGTCTCGACACACCAGCGCGTACCCACCGGCCGCGAGCGGCGCCGCGCAGCCGAGGCACACGCCGAAGCCGCACGCCATGTGATTCTCGAGCGCGACCTCGCACGGAACGTCGTGCTGCGCGGTGAGCTCCGCGCAGCGCCGCAGCATCGCGTTCGGACCGCACGCGTAGACGCGCAGCGGCTCGCGAACCCGCGCGGCGAGCGCGCGCTCGAGCCGCGTCGTCACCAGCCCGCGCGCGCCGCGGCTGCCATCGTCGGTCGCGATCGCGAGCTCGACGCCGAGCGCCTCGAAGTCGGCGATCGCCATCAGCTCGCCCGCGCTGCGCGCGCCGAAGAGCAGCTCGACGCGGTGGGAGCCGCGCAGCCGCGCCGCGAGCGCGTAGACGGACGCGATCCCGGTTCCACCCGCGACGATCGCCACGCGCTCGCCGGGCGCCGGATCGCGGAACGCGCTGCCGAGCGGCCCGACGATCGCCACGCGCTGGCCCGGCAGGGCCTCCGACAGCAGCGCGGTGCCGCGGCCGGTGCGCTTGTAGAGGATCTCGATCTCGCCGCTCCGCGCGTCGTCGCGGAAGATGGCC
>DASPGF010000460.1:0-2638 GCA_035620755.1 Myxococcota bacterium | reverse complement strand
TGTCGTCGGTGCGGCCGCCGAACAGGCAGCTCGCGACGAGCCAGCGCTCCGGCCCGCCCGCCGCCCCGAGCTCGATTCCGAGCTCGGTGGCGGGGTGGGCGCCGAATCGCGCGACGAGCTCGCCGGCCCGCATGTCGCCCTCCAGCTGCGCGTGCAGCGTCCGAGTTTGCCTCGTCGGCGACGGCCGTGCTAAAACCAAGCCCCCGAACGACGGGCGAGCTCCGCGTAGCGGTCCAGGAGATGTGAGCCATGGCGAAGGCGTATTCGATCCGCGCGGATTCCATCGCTGCCGAGCGCAGCCGCGTGGGCGGCGACCTCGAGCGGTTCGACGTCTCGCGCGTGATCCAGCTCGACGAGCTCGAGCTGCGCGAGATGGGCGCGGGCGACGTGCACATGCGGATCCTCGCCGCGTCG
Source organism: Myxococcota bacterium (assembly GCA_035620755.1). GTDB lineage: Bacteria > Myxococcota_A > UBA9160 > UBA9160 > SMWR01 > JACZVU01. Next base: position 2,224 of record DASPGF010000460.1, on the reverse strand, counting down.
GCCGAGCACAACGTCGATCACGCCGCGCTCGCGGACACCGCGAACATCGCCGAGGCGCGCGGCGGCAAGATCTACCCCGGCAACAGCGCGGTCGGCGAGGTGCTCGAGGTCGGCCGCGACGTCACGCGCTTCAAGCCGGGCGACATCGTGATCACCCACTGCAACGGCGGCCCCGATGAATTCGGCTTCCCGACCCGGATCTGGGCCTACGACGCCGAGGATTCGGTGGGGTGGTACGCGGAGGAAGCAGTCGTCGGCGCCTGGCAGATCCTGCCCGCGCCGCTCGGCTGCGGGCTCAACCTCTGGGAGATCGCCGCGCTGCCGCTGCGCGCGCCGACCGCCTATCACCTCTGGCGCCGCGGCTGCGGCATCTACCGGCTCAAGGTGCCCTACGAGAAGCGCGCGCGCCTCAACGTGCTCGGCTTCGGGGGAGGCGTCTCGGAGCTGTTCCTGATGCTCGCGAAGCACGAAGGGCACCGCGCGATCTTCTGCTCGGGCAGCCCGGATCGCCGCAAGCACCTCGAGTCGCTCGGCATCGAGACGATCGACCAGCGCGAGTTCAACCGCTTCGCGAGCGACGACGACGTCAAGGCGTTCTACAAGCGCGTCCGCGGCATGACCGACGGTGAGGGCGCGAACGTCGTCTGCGACATGCTGCGGGGTCGGGTGTTCGACGCGGGCGTGCGCGTGATGTCGCGCCAGGGTGTCAACGTGAGCGCGGGCTGGCAGCTCGACACCAAGATCAAGTACAACTCGGCGCTGCTGTCGGTGCGGCAGATCACGCTCGATCACTCGCACTACGAAACCATCGACGGCTGCAACGCGGCGACCGCGCTCTACGGCAGCGTGTTCCGGCCGACCGTCCACCGCGAGATCTACGCGTTTGCGGATCTCCCGCGCGCGATCGCGGAGATGCACGAGAACGTGCAGACGGGCATTCCGATCGTGCGCATCGCGTCCGAGATGCCCGCGGCGGTCGCGGGTCTGATTCCCTAAACGCCCGCGCAGACCGCTCCCGATTCGCGGGAGCTCCACCGGCGGGGGCCCAGGGATCCGGTCTCGGCGCGAGCCGCGCAGATCGCGGCCAGCGGCGCGAGAGGGCGCTACTCGCCGAGCGCTCGGCGTTGGCGCTCGTCGGCCTCGCGATGGGCTTCGAGCACCGCGTTTCCCGCGCGCTGCGGCGCGCTCATCGCGGCTTCTGCTTCGGCCTGGCCCGCGGGCGCGAACAATCCGTTGAACGCGCCCTCGATTCCCTTGTTCTGGATCTCGAGCCCGACCCAGACCGCGAGAACGACCGCTCCGATGATTGCAATTCTTCCCATGGCGCAAACCTCCGGCTCGGCGACACTGATCGGTCGGACGCGATCCGCGCCTGAGCCGCGCGCGGGAGGTCGATGCGGATGGATCGGAGGTGTCGCCCGGCCGCCGCGTTCGCCGTGTTCGCCGCGCTCGCCGGGCTCGCCGCGCTGCCGACGATCGGCTGCGCGACGCGCGCGTTCGAGGCGGGCTGCTCGCGCGAGGCCGGCTCGCGCACGCGCGAGCCGCTGATGTGGCTCGCGCGCCATCCCGAGCACCGCGGAGCGCTCTACCTGCTCGGGTCCGTTCACTTCGACGAGAGCCGCGCGCAGCCGCTCGGTGGGGAGATCGAGCGCGCGTTCGCGCTCGCGCACGAGCTCGTGGTCGAGGTCGACCTCGAAAGCGCTGCGCATCTCGCCGCCGCCGACGAGCTCGGCCGGCGCGGCCTGCTCGACCCGCCGCAGACCCTCGCGGACGTCATCTCGCGCTCTACTTTCGAGCGCCTCACGCAGTACCTCGACGAGCGCGGCCTCGCGGTCGAGCGGGTCGCGAGCCGCAAGCCGTGGTACGTCGCGAACCTGTTGGTCGTGATCGAGCTGCAGCGCGCGGGCTACGACGCCGCGCACGGCGTTGACCGCCTCTTCATCGAGCGCGCGCGAGACAAGCCGATCGTCGAGCTCGAGAGCGCCGACGCGCAGCTCGAGCTGCTCGACGGCCTGCCGCTCGAGACCCAGGAGGCGATGCTGAGCGATGCGCTCGCGCGCAGCCCCGACTTCGAGCGCGCGACGCGCGAGCTGCTCGACGCCTGGCGCTACGGCGACGAACAGGCGCTGCAGCAGATCGTGTTTCGCTCCGTCGCGGACGACGCCGACTTCGAGCCTTTCTACGAGCGGGTGTTCTTCCGTCGCAATGCGGCGATGAGCGAGCA
>DASPGF010000459.1:0-2957 GCA_035620755.1 Myxococcota bacterium | reverse complement strand
AGGCGAGCTCCGCCCGGAGCGCGCGCGCTCGCTCGCGCAGCGCGGAATCCTCGAGCCGCGCGGGAATCTCGCGCTCGGGATCGTCGGAGAGGAAGTACAGGCGCCGCGGGAAGTAGAGCGCGAACAGCTCTTCGAGCTGCTTGGGGTCGAGGCCCGCGCGCACCCAGGCGACGCCGGGATCCTCGCGCAGCGCGGCCGTGAGCTCGCGCGCGGCCGCGATCGCGGCGTCGAGCGTCGCGGCCTGGATCGAGAGCACCATCGTGCGCGTGAACGCGGAATCCGCGAGCTGGCTCGATACGTCGGCGAGCTTCGACTTGCCTTGATCCGGCATGAAGTTGCGCAGATCGGTTCCGATGCGCAGCTCGCTCGCGCAGTACGCGATCAGCGCGAGCGCCGCGCCGATCCACGCAGCCGCGGCAAAGCGGCTCACGGAGTGCGCGGAGCCGCGGGCTCGATGCCGTCGACGAACAGCGCCTCGAGCTCTGCGTCCGTGAAGCGGTGGTCGCCGTCGACGAGCTCGAGCGCGGTCGAGGTGAGATCGCCGTCGCGGCTCTCGATCGCGATCTCGCGGATGCCGCGCGCATCCCCGCTCAGCGTGACCTGCTCGAGATGGGCGCGCAGCGGGGAGCGGCGCGGCGCGAGCGCCAGCGACCAACGCTCGCCGTCCGCGCGGAAATCCGTGCGGTAGATCTTCTGCAGCCGCGGCAGGTCGCCGCTGAACAGGGCGATGAAGTTGTCGACGAAGGCCTGCGCGATCGGATTGCCCGACAGGTCGAAAGCCGTGCTCGCGCCCTGCTGGAAGCGCAGCCGCTCGCCGTCGACGACCAGCAGCGACGCGTCGGGCTCGCGCGTGACGCGCGCGAAGCGGTCGGGCGGCGCGAAGTAGAGCGTTCCGCTGCTCTCGAGCGGCTCCGTGAGCAGCGCGATCCGCTTGCTCTCGCGGAAGTTCGCGATCACCCCCGAGCGCGCCGCCATGGCCGCCATCAGCTGCTCGAGGCTGAGCGGCTCCGCGCTCGCGGCGAGCGCAGGCAGCGCGAGCGCGGCGGCCATGCTCGACGCGGCGATCGCGCGCACGCGCGCGAGGCACTTCGACGCTGCGCACGCGCGCACGCGCGCCGAGCGCGCCAGTGCTCGGATCGCGCGCGGAATCCGAGCCGCGCCGGCTCGCGCCTGCGATCGCACCATCGCCATCCCGCTAATAGGCGCCGAGCGGAAGCGAGCCGTCGCGCAGCAGGCCGAGCACGCGCTCGATGTCGAGATCCTGGCGGCGATCCTCGGTCACGCTGGCCGCGACCTTGCGCACGGCCTCGCGCAGCGCGAGCGCGGCGCGCAGCTCGCTGCCGCCGTCGCGCAGGTCGAGCGCCTGGCAGACCGCGAGCAGCGCGATCGCCGCGACGGTCTCGCTGAGCTCGAGCACGCGCCGGCAATCGCGCGCGGCGATCGTCCCCATGCTGACCTTGTCCTGGTTGTGCGACTCGGTCGAGCGGCTGAACACCGACGCGGGCATGCTGAGCTTGAGCGCCTCGGCGGCGAGCGCGGACGCGCTGATCTGCATTGCCTTGAAGCCGTGGTGCGAGACGTCGTCGCCTGCGACGAGGTTCGCGGGCAGGCCGTCGCTCGTCTCGGGCACGCACAGCAGCGCGAGCTGGCGATCGAGCAGGTCCGCGACGTTCGCGACCGCGGCCTTGAGGCCGTCCATCGCAAAGCAGATCTGGCCGCCGTAGAAGCTTCCGCCGTGCAGGATCTCGCCGCGCTCGGGATCGACGATCGGATTGTCGTCGACGCCGTTGATCTCGACCGTGAGCGCGCGCTCGGCGGCGCCGATCGCCTCGACGAGCACGCCGATCACGTGCGGCGCGCAGCGCAGCGAGTAGCGATCCTGGATGCGCGCGGCCGGCGCGCGCGCGCCGTCCGAAGCGAGCTCGAGGTCGTCCCGGATCCACGCCGCGCAGCGGATCTCGCCCGCATGCGGCTTGAGCTCGAACAGGCGCGGATCGAAGTGGCCGCGGTTGCCGTGGCTCACGTCGACGGCGACCGCGGTGATCGAGGCCGCGAGCCGCGCGAGGCGCCGCGCGCGCTCGTAGCAGAGCGCGCCGATCGCGGTCATCGCGCTCGTGCCGTTCATCAGTGACAGGCTCTCCTTGGGCAGCAGCGCGAGCGGCTCGAGGCCGAGCTGCGCGAGCGCTTCGGCGGCGGTCATCGCGCGGCCGCGCAGCGTCACCTCGCGCTCGCCGTGGATCACCGCCGCGAGATACGAGAGCGGCGTCAGGTCTCCACTCGCACCGACGGAGCCCTCCTCGGGGATGCGCGGCAGCAGACGCTCGTTGAGCAGGTCGCAGAGCCGCTCGAGCAGCTCGACCCGCACCCCGGAGTGGCCCTTCGCGAGCGTGATCAGGCGGATCGCGACCACCGCCGCGGCCTCGGTCTCGTCGAGGATGCGACCGCTCCCGCAGCCGTGGAAGCGCATCAGGTTCACCGGAAGCTCGCGGCGGCGGTCGCGCGGGATCGAGTTGCCCGCGCACGCGCCGACGCCGGTCGTCACGCCGTAGACGGTCCGTCCCTCGGATTCGGCGCGCTCGACCACCGCGCGCGCGCGCGCGAGCTTGCTGCGGTAGCTCGGGTCGCCGTCGAGCACCGCACGCCGCTCGCCGCGGGCGAGCGCGATCACCTCGTCGATCGAGAGCCAGCCGGCCCCGACGATTGCGGCGTCGCCGGCAACCGCGGCGGCCGCGGATCGCAGCGGAAGAGAGCGCTCGAGTGCCATTGCGCGGCATGTTAGCCTGCTTTGCGTCGGCGGCCCGCGCGCGGCCTCGCCGCTGGGTTACGTCGCCGGGTTACTTCGCTGGGTTGCGTCGCCGGGTTACTTCGCTGGGTTACTTCGCTGGGTTAGAATGGAGCGCGGATTCTCCTCAATGCGCACGCGCTTCGGCCACGCACGGCAGGTCGCACGCACCGCG
>DASPGF010000458.1:0-8130 GCA_035620755.1 Myxococcota bacterium | reverse complement strand
CGGCGCGCTGCTCGACTCGATGACGGTGTTCGACAACGTCGCGCTGCCGCTGCGCGAGCACACGCGGCTCTCCGAGGGCGACATCGAGGCCGAGGTCGACCGACGCCTGGCGGCGGTCGGGCTCGCCGAGACCGGGCGCCTCTATCCGCGCCAGCTCTCCGGTGGCATGGGCCGGCGCGCGGCGCTCGCGCGCGCGATCGTGACGGATCCGGAGATCCTGCTCGTCGACGAGCCGTTCTCGGGCCTCGATCCGATCAACGTGCGGCGCATCGAGGCGCTGCTCGTCGACCTCAACCGCCACCTCGGCCTCACGCTGATCGTGACCTCGCACCACATGGCGTCGTCGCTGCGCATGGCGGACCGGCTCGTGTTCATGGTCGACGGCGTCGCGATCGCGGGAACGAGCGCGGATCTGCTGCGCAGCGAGGACGCGCGCATCGTCGAGTTCCTCAACGCCGAGAGCGACCGCTTCGCGGAGCGGCACGAGCTCGACGTGAGCACGCTCGCGCGCCGTCGGGAGGACGCGTGAAGCTCGGGCCGATCGAGACGCTGGGCTTTCGCTCGCTGCAGGTGATCGAGCACCTCGGCCGGATCGCGCAGTTCGGGCTGCGCATCCTCGCGTGCGCTGCGACGCGCCCCTATCGGCTGCGCCGGCTCATCGCAGACGTCTACGATGCGGGCGTGCTCTCGCTGCCCGTGGTCTGCCTCTCGGGCGCGGTGGTCGGCGGAACGCTGAGCCTGCTCGGCTACACGACACTCGTGCGGTTCGGCGCCGAGGAGGCGCTCGGCGCGCTCGTCGGCCTCGCGGTCGTGCGCGAGCTCGGCCCGGTGCTCACCGCGCTGCTCGTGACCGGTCGCGCGGGCTCGGCGATCGCGGCGGAAATTGCGACGATGGTCACCACCGAGCAGCTCGACGGCCTGCGCATGATGTCGATCGACCCCGTCGACTTCGTGGTCTCGCCGAAGGCGTTCGCGCTGCTGCTCGTGATGCCGCTGCTCTCGGGCCTGTTCATCGCATGCTCGCTGGTCGGGGGCTACGCGATCGCGGTCGGGCTGCTCGGCGTCGACGGCGGATCGTTCACGACGAGCATGGAAGATGCAGTCGAGTTCTACGACGACGTGCTCGGCTGCCTGTCGAAGACGCTCACGTTCGGCGCGCTCACGGGCTTGATCGCGACGTATCGCGGCTACATCAGCGAGCCCACGGCCGCGGGCGTGAGCGCGTCGACCACGGGCACGGTCGTGATCGCGTCGGTCGCGATCCTCGTCTTCGACTTCTTCCTCAACGGATTCTGGGGAGTCTAGGCTTCTCGACTCGGTAGGAGGCAACAGCCGCCATGCAACGCGCGCCGGTACGCGACCTCATCGTCGGCCTATTCGTATTCTGCGGTCTCGCTTCGATCGCGTATCTGTCGATCCGGGTGGGTGGTCTTTACTACAGCGGTCCGAGCGGCTTCCAGCTGTTCGCGACCTTCGATCAGGTCGGAGACCTCAAGCCTCGCGCGGCGGTCGTGATCGCGGGGGTGAAGGTCGGCCAGGTCGTCTCGGTCGAGCTCGACGACTACCTGCGAGCGCGCTGCGAGCTCGACATCGATCCGAGCCTCGAGCTCGACGTCGAGACCTCGGCCGCGATCGTGACCGCGGGGCTGCTCGGCGAGAAGTACATCGCGCTCGAGCCGGGCGGCGCGGACGAATTGCTTGAATCCGGAGCCGAGATCAGCCGAACGGAATCCGCGATCTCGATCGAGAACCTGATCGGGAAGTTCGTCAACGACAGCGGCCTCGAGGAAGAGTGACGATGGGGTGCTGGGGAGAGCTCGCCGCGCGCATCGGGTCCGCCGCCGCCGCACTGTCGTGCGCGCTCGTGGCGGGCGCGATTGCCGCGCCGCTCGCGGCCGCGGACGGCGAAGATCCCTGGGAGCCGATGAATCGCGGCATCTTCCGCTTCAACGAGGGCGTGGATCGCACGGTGGTCGAGCCGATCGCGGGAGTCGTGGACGTCGTGCTGCCCGACCCCGTGGAGCGCGCGATTCGCAGATTCTTCGAAAATTCGATGTTCCCCGTGCGCTTCCTCAACAACCTGCTGCAGACCAAGCCCGTCTCGGCGGTCGAGGAGCTCGCGCGCTTCACGATCAACACGACCATCGGCGTCGCGGGGCTCTTCGATCCCGCGACGCATCTCGGGATCGAGGACACGCGCGAGGACTTCGGCCAGACGCTCGGAGTCTGGGGCGTGCCGCCCGGCCCGTATCTCGTGCTGCCGCTGCTCGGGCCCTCGAGCCCGCGGGATACCGTCGGCCTGATCGCGGATTCGGCGGCGCGCGTCTACACCTACTTCGTTCCGTTCTACGTGAGCACGTCGATCGGCGCGGGAGACCTGCTCAACCGCCGCTCGCTCGCGATCGACGACATCGCGGCGGAGCGCGCGGCCGCGTTGGACTATTATGTGGCGGTCCGAAACGCCTATCGGAGCTACCGCGAGAACCAGGTGCGGGATCGCGGGGAAGGCGAGGAAGGCGACTCGGAAGATCGGGAAGATCAGGTAGATCGGGAAGATCTCTACGATTCGGGAGAGACGGGTGACGACTCCGGCGCAGAGCTCGAGCTCGACTCGGAGGGCGACTCGGATGACGAGGATGATCTCTACTATCCGGAGTAATCGGCAGCGTGCAGCGGCGCGCGCGCGCGTGGCGCTCGGCGTGGCGGTCGCGGTGCTCGGCGCGCTGCCGGTCGCGGCGCTCGCGGCGACCGAGAGTGAGGCGCTCGCGCGCGCGGTCGTGAGCGAGACCGTCGACGAGGTGCTCGCCGTATTGCGCGACAAGGCGATTCCCGCGGAGGATCGCATCCGCTCGATCGAGACGATCGTCTATGGGCGCTTCGATCTCCAGGTGATGTCGCGGCTCGTGCTCGCGCGCAACTGGAAGCGCTTCTCCGAGCAGCAGCAGGCCGAATACGTGGCCGAGTTCAAGCGCTACCTGACCAACAGCTACGGCAGCCGGATCGAGCGCTACGACCAGCAGACGGTCGAGATCACGGGCGCGCGCGAGGAGCCGCGCGGGGACGTCGTGGTCCAGACCAAGATCATCGGCGGCGAATTCGAGGGCGCGTTGGTCGACTATCGCCTGCGCAGCCAGAACGGCGAATGGCGCGTGATCGACGTGGTGATCGAGGGCATCAGCATGGTCTCCAACTACCGCGACCAGTTCAAATCGATCGTGAGCAGCGGCGGCCCGGACCTGTTGATCGAGAAGCTGCGCGAGAAGAACGCCGCGGGCATGGCGCTCGAATGAGCGCTGCGCGCGCTGCTCGCGTGAGCGCGCGCATCGGCGGGCGGGCGCGTTCGACGCCTCAATACCGATAGGCGGCGATGTAGCAGATCCAGGCCGGGTCGTCGGATGCGCGCTCGCGCGGGCTGAAGACGTCGTTTCCCCGACCGGTCCTGCGGTCGGTTCCCTCCCAGTAGACGACCGTCTTCGCAAAGCCGGCTTCCTGCAGCAGCTCCCGGATCTCGGGCACCGACCACAGCCTCCAGTCGTAGCGGAACGCGCGATTCATGCGGCTGCCGTCCGGGAACGCGAAGTGGATGAAGTTCGTCACGTGGTGACTGATCGGATCGAAGCGATTCTGATCCCAGATGTAGTCGAAGCGCGCGTTGACCTTGCGGCTCTCCTCCCCGGTGCGCTGTGAATCCGCGCCGCCGTAGACGTCGAGCAGCAGCGCGCCCTGCGGATTGAGCGTCGCGTAGGCGCGCTCGAAGTAGTGGAGCAGCGAAGCGCGCTCGCGAAACAGGAAGTACGAGAAGTTGAACGCGACCGTGACGTCGACCCGTTCGTGGCCGATGTCGAGCACGTCGCCCTCGATCAGCTTCAGGCGCGCCGCCTGCTGGGCGCGCAGCTTCGCGACGTTGTGGATGCGGCCCCACTCGAGCGGCTCGGGGTCGAGATCGATCGCCCACGCGCGCTGATCGCTGCCCTTCTCGACCCAACGGCAGGCGAGCAGCGCGGTTCCGCAGAAGTCCTCGCGCAGCGTTCGCGCGGCGCGCGAGAACTGCGCGCGGAACGCCCGCTGGATCAGCGGTATGTCCGCTTCGGGCTCCTGTACGGCGCGCTGGTAGAGGTCGTAGCGGTCGGCCCGCTTCGACTGCTCGCCCGCTCGCCGCGCCGCTGCGCGCTTGGATTGCGCGCGAACTCGTCGCGCCGCTGCCTGCGTTCCCCGCCTTCGCGCCATCGGAGCCCCCCAATTCGAGCCGCAGGGCCGCATCCTCGCGCATCGCGCGCACTTGCTCAATGACTTGCCGCTTGCCGATCCCCTGAATTTTCCCCGGGACGCGGCGTCCAAGCGCTCGGATTCGAACGGCAGGAGGAGATTTCGATGACGCGAATCGCTCGGTGTCGAAGGATCTTGCACGGTGCGCTGATCGGCGCAGCGGCTCTCGCGCTGCTCGGCGCGCCCGGCATGGCAGCGGCGGGCCACGACGACTGCGGCCGCGACCACCGCGGCGCGCACATCGTCCACGGCGGTCGCCACCACGCCGCGCATCCGGGGCGGCACCTCGGCCACCACAAGGCGCACAAGCACGCGAAGCATTACGCGCGACCGTATTGCGCGTCGTGCAATCGCTACTTCGGCGCGCGCGACGAGCTCTACGCGCACGTCGAATACGCTCATCGCGTCCCGTATGGCGATCAGGGGCTGGCGATCAGCGTGTCGTGGTTCGGCTCGCTGTTCGCGGATTGATCGCGCAGCGCCTGGCGATCGGCTGACGCGCCCGCGAGGATCTCGGCCACGAAATCGGGATCCCGCCAGTCGCGGTCGTCGCGGCCGAAGCGCGCGACCACGAGCTGCCACGAGGGAATGATGTAGAGCCGCTGGTTGCCCGCGCCGGCCGCCATCGCGACGTCGCCAGGGCGCTCGTCGAGATCGGCCGGCTCGGCTTCCGGTTGCTCCCGCGCGGCGTCGCTGCGCGCTTCGGCACGGGCTCGCGGGTTCGAGCTGCCGGACCGGGCGGCGTCGAGCCAGAAGCCGAGCCCGAAGCGCGGCTGCAGCTCGCCCGGCTCGAGACAGGTCTCGACGCCGTCCTCGTCGAGCACGACCTGCTCACGCCAGCGCCCGCGGTCGCGGATCAGCACGCCGAACTTCGCCCAGTCGTAGGCGGTCATGTGCGCGCCGCTCGCGAGGTCGGGGTTGCCGGCGGGGTCGCGCTCCCAGTCGCCGATCGCGACGCCGATCGGCGCGAGGATGCGCCGCTCGAGGTAGGCGAGCGCGTCGAGCCCCTGCGGCGCGAAGCGGCGGCGCAGGAATTCGCCGAACACCGCGAGATGGCTCGGGCCGACCTGGAAGCGCTCACCCGGCGCGGCGATCATCTCGAGCGCGAGCGCGCGCTCGTAGCGGTTCACGGGGTCGTCGCGCAGCAGCGGCAGCACGCCCGCTTCGAGGCCGCTCGTGTACGCGAGCAGGTGTCGGACGCGCACGTCCTCCTTCCAGCGAACGTCGTCCCATTCCTGGATCGCCGACGAGACGCGCTCGTCGAGCTCGAGCAGGCCGTCGCGCTCGGCGGCGACCGCGAGCGGGCCCCAGAAGCCCTCGCTCGCGCCGTGCAGCGGCTGCGGCTCGTCGAAGTGCGCGCCGTTCTGGCCGATCGCGAGCGCGACGCGATCCGCGTCGATCACGACGAGCGCGAGGCCGCCGCGGCGCGCCGAGTATTCGATCGCGCGCGCGTAGGCCGGATTGTCGATCGCGAGCGCTGGTGCGCGATCGAGCCCCTGTGGGACGCTCTCGACCGGTACCGGAATCTCGACGGGTCGCGGCGGCGGCGCGCCGCTGCAGCCCGATCCAGCGCATGCGAGCAGTGCGGCCGCGATCGACGAATGGATCGAGTGAATGGGCTTCACGTCTCTCGCCGGATCGTCACGCCGCGGGATCGTAGCCGAGATTCGGCGCGAGCCAGCGCTCGACTTCGGCGATGCTCGCGCGCTTGCGGCGCGCGTAGTCGGCGACCTGATCGCGCCCGATTCGACCGACCGTGAAGTAGCGCGACTCGGGGTGTGCGAAGTAGAGGCCGCTCACGCTCGCAGCGGGGACCATCGCGCAGCTCTCGGTGAGCTCGATCCCGGCGGCTGCCGCGTCGAGCAGCTCGAAGAGCTTGCGCTTCTCGCTGTGATCCGGGCAGGCCGGGTAGCCGAACGCGGGCCGGATGCCGCGGTATCGCTCGGCGATCAGATCCTCGCGGTCGAGGCGCTCGCCCTCGCCGTAGCCCCACTCGCGTCGCACGCGCTCGTGCAGGAATTCAGCGAACGCCTCGGCGAGCCGATCCGCGAGCGCGCGCGTCATGATCGCGTTATAGTCGTCGAGCTCGTCCTCGAAGTGCGCCGCGATCTCCGCGGCCTCGCTCCCGGAGGTGACCGCGAATGCGCCGAGGTGGTCGCGCAGGCCGCTCTCGAGCGGAGCGACGAAATCCGCGAGGCACAGCGTCGGCTTGTCTTCGGGAACGCCCGCCTGCTGCCTGAGCAGATTGAAGCGGACGCGTTCGCGTGTGCGGCTCTCGTCCGCGAACAGCGCAATGTCGTCGCGATCGCTCGCCGCGGGCCAGAAGCCGTAGACACCTCTCGGTGTGAGCCACTTCTCGTCCGCGAAGCGTCGCAGCAGCCGCTGCCCGTTCTCGAACAGCTCGCGCGCGGCCGCGCCGTACTTCGGACTCTCGAAGATCTTCGGGAACTTCCCCTTGAGCTCCCAGGTGCTGAAGAAGAACGTCCAGTCGATGTAGGGCTCGAGGTCCGCGATCGATACAAAGTCGATCGCGCGGCGCCCGATGAACTCGGGCACCGGCAGCGGTGGCTCGCGGAAGTCGACCGCGAGCCGGCGATCGACGCTGCTCTCGTAGCCGAGCAGCGGGCGCGCGTGCTGGCTGCCGTAGACGCCGCGGAGCTGCTCCTGGAGCTCGCGGTTGCTGCGCTCGAACTCCGGGCGCGCTCGCGGGCTCAGCAGCGAGCTGACCACGCCGACCGCTCGCGACGCATCGTGCACGTGGACCGTGCAGTGGCTGTACGACGTCGCGATCTTCACCGCCGTGTGCTGCTTGCTGGTCGTCGCGCCGCCGATCAGCAGCGGCTTGTCGAGCCCTCGCCGCTCCATCTCGCGCGCGACGTGGACCATCTCGTCGAGCGACGGCGTGATCAGCCCGCTCAGGCCGATCAGATCGCAGTCGCGCTCGATCGCCGTGCTCAGGATCGCGTCGCAAGGCGCCATCACGCCGAGGTCGATCACCTCGTAGTTGTTGCAGCCGAGCACCACCCCGACGATGTTCTTGCCGATGTCGTGCACGTCGCCCTTGACGGTCGCCATGACGATCCTGCCGCGCCGCCGCTGCGCGAGATCGCGCTCGGCCTCCATGAACGGCTGGAGATAGGCGACCGCGCGCTTCATCGCGCGCGCGCTCTTCACCACCTGAGGCAGGAACATCTTGCCCGCTCCGAACAGGTCGCCGACGATCTGCATGCCTTCCATGAGCGGCCCTTCGATGATGTCGAGCGGCCGCGCCGTCTGCCGGCGCGCCTCTTCGGTGTCGGCCTCGATGTAATCGACCACGCCGTGGATCAACGCGTGCTTGAGGCGCTCTTCCACGCGCTGCGCGCGCCAGCCGAGGTCGAGCTGCTTCGCCCTGGCGGGTCCGCTCACGGATTGTGCGAGCTCGAGCAGGCGCTCCGTCGCGTCGGGCCTGCGGTTGAAGATCACGTCCTCGACGCGCTCGAGCAGATCCTCCGGGATGTCCTCGTAGACGCCGAGCTGTCCCGCGTTGACGATCGCCATGTCCAGGCCCGCGCGCACGGCGTGGTAGAGGAACGCGGTGTGCATCGCCTCGCGCACGGGCTCGTTGCCGCGAAACGCGAACGAGAGGTTGCTCACGCCGCCGCTGACGCGCGAGCCCGGGCAGCTCTGCTTGATCAACGGGATCGCCTCGATGAAGTTTCGCGCGAACTCGTCGTGCGCCTCGATGCCCGTCGCGACCGCGAGGATGTTCGGGTCGAAGATGAGGTCGAGGGGGTCGAAGCCCGCCTGCTCCACCAGCAGCCGGTAGGCACGCTGGCAGATCTCCACCTTCCGCACGACGGTATCGGCCTGGCCGCGCTCGTC
>DASPGF010000457.1:0-5764 GCA_035620755.1 Myxococcota bacterium | reverse complement strand
CGCCGCCTTGTGCACCAGCATGGCGCGGATGAAGCGGTCGAGGTCGCCGTCGAGCACGGCATCGACGTTGCCCACCTCCACCTCGGTCCGGTGGTCCTTGACCCGCTGCGAGGGATGCAGCGTGTAGGAGCGGATCTGGCTGCCGAACTCGATCTGCCGCTGCTCGCCGCGGAGCTTCGCGACCTCCTCGTCGCGCCGGGCCCGCTCGTGCTCGTAGAGGCGGGCGCGCAGCAGCTTCATCGCGGTGGCGCGGTTCTTGTGCTGCGAGCGCTCGTTCTGGCACTGCACGACGATGCCGGTGGGCAGGTGGGTCATGCGCACGGCGGAGTCGGTCTTGTTCACGTGCTGCCCGCCCGCGCCGCTCGCGCGGTAGGTGTCGACGCGGATCTCGTTCTCGTCGAGCTCGACCTCGATGGCGTCGTCGATCTCGGGAGCGACCGTGACGCTCGCGAATGCAGTGTGGCGACGCGCCTGCGAGTCGAACGGCGAGATCCGCACCAACCGGTGTACGCCCTCTTCCGCCTTCAGGTAGCCGTACGCGTAGTCGCCCTTGACGGTGAAGGTGGCGCTGCGCAGCCCCGCCTCCTCGCCGGGCTGCTGATCGAGCAGCTCCGCCTGGAAGCCGTGGCGCTCCGCCCAGCGCAGGTACATGCGCATCAGCATCTCCGCCCAGTCGCACGCGTCGGTTCCGCCGGCGCCCGCGTTGATCGAGACGATCGCGTTGGCGGCGTCGTGCTCGCCGCCGAGCATGCTGCGCAGCTCGGCGGCCTCGAGCTCGCGCTCGGCGCCCTCGACCTTCTCGGCGGTCTCCTCGAGCGTCTGCGCATCCTCCGCCTCGGCCGCGAGATCGAGCAGCACGGCCGCGTCCTCGAGGCTCGCCTCGAGCGCGTCGAAGAAGCCGACCTCGCGCTCGATGCCGCGCTTCTCGCGCAGCAGCGCCTCGGCGGCGCCGCGATCCTCCCAGAGATCCGGCCGCGCGGTCTCGGTCTCGAGCGCCTCGAGGCGCTGGCGGAGCGCGGCGAGGTCAAAGACGCCTCCGGAGCTCGTCGAACCGGCCGCGCAGCTTGCGCAGCCGATCTTTGAGCTCGCTGGAGTCGAGATCGTGCCAGGTGGTTTCGTGGCTCATGCCCGCTCGTGTCTGCGCTTTCGCAGCGCGCTCGCCGCCGCGAGCAGCGCGGTGCCCAGCCCGCAGCCGTACGCGAAGACGTCCCCGTGTCGCGCGTAGAATGTCCCTCCCCGCGGCGGCGCGCGCAACGGCAGATCGGCCACGAGCAGGTCGCGCTCGAAGATCCGGGTCTGCGCCAGCACGCGGCCCCGGGCATCGATGAACGCCGACACTCCCGTGTTGGCGGCGCGCGCCGTCCACAGGCCGCTCTCCGCGGAGCGCACCGCGGTCATCGCGAGCAGTTGATAGGGAGCGCCGGTGCGCCCGTACCAAGCGTCGTTGGTGATCGCGAGCAGCAGCTCCGCACCCTCGCGCGCGAAGCGCCTCGTCACGTCCGGGAACAGCAGCTCGTAGCAGATCGGCACACCGACTCGCGCAATCGGCTGCGCGGCGGCGGGCACCTCGACGGAGAGCGCGCGAGGCCCCGCGCCGGGCGTCACGCGCTCGGTCGCCATGCCGCGCGCGACCGCGCTGAAGAGGCGGCCGAGCCAGCGGCCGAGCGGCACGAACTCGCCGAACGGAACCAGCTGCGACTTGTC
Organism: Myxococcota bacterium; assembly: GCA_035620755.1. Classification (GTDB taxonomy): domain Bacteria; phylum Myxococcota_A; class UBA9160; order UBA9160; family SMWR01; genus JACZVU01. The sequence continues at coordinate 4,060 of DASPGF010000457.1, read as the reverse complement.
GTAGCGCGCGCCGTGCTCGCCGCTCGGCTCGATCGCGAACGCGCTGTCGTAGAACGCAACTTCGCGCTCGCCCGCTCGCGCCTCGACGGCGACGCTGCCGACCACATAGGCGGCGCGCGTCTCGCGCGCGAGCGCCGCGAGGCGTGCGCGCAGCGCGGGGTCGGCGTTCAGCGCGCCGGGCACCGCCGTTTCGGGCAGCACGATGAGCTGCGCGCCCTCTGCGGCCGCGCGCCGCGCGAGCGCTTCGTAGATCTCGAGCGTGCTCTCCGCCCACTGCGGCTGCCACTTCACGCCCTGCTCGATGTTGCCCTGCAGCACGGCCACGCGGATGCGCGCGGCGCCCTCGTCTCCCGGCACCCGCAGCAAGGCGCCGAGCGCGCAGAGCGCGGCGCCCGCGGCGAGCCAGCCGAGCGCAGGCTTCGAGAGTGGGCGGCGCGTCGCGGCCGCCCGGGCCGCGCCCGCGAGCGCCGCGCTGCCGAGCACGACCGCGAACGTCATGCCGTGCACGCCCGTGTAGGCGGAGAGCGCGAGCAGCGCGGGATTCGCGTGCTGCGAGTAGCCGATCGCCGCCCAGGGAAAGCCGAGCGCTCCCGCTCCGCGCGCGTAGTCGATCGCGGTCCACAGCAGCGCGGCCGCCAACGGAGAGCCGAGCGCGCGGCGATCGAGCGTCGACCACAGCCACGCGAACGCCGCGCTGAACGCTCCCGCGTGGGCCGCGAGCCCGAAGATCGCGATCACGCCGAGCGGCGGCGCCGCGTGGCCGTACTCGACGCTCACGACGTAGATCCAGTGCAGGATCGCGGCCTGGGTGAGCCAGCCCGCGAGGAAGCCATGGACGGCCGCGCGGCGCGGCGCCAGACCGCCCAGGCCGAGCAGCAGCAGCCCCGGACTCAGCCAGCCGCACAGCAGCCCGAGGTCGAGCACGCGCGAGCCGACCGGGTGCGGAAACGACAGGAAGGTCGCAGCCGCGTAGCCGCACAGCAGCGCGAGCCGCGACCGGCGCGTCACGCGCGGATCGCCCGCCAAAGCCTTCGCTCTTCGGCGCGCATGCGCTCGGCCTCGGCGCGCCGCGCGTGATCCCAGCCGAGCAGGTGCAGCACGCCGTGGATCAGCAGGTGCGCGAGCTCGTCGTCGAGGCTGCGGCGGCGCGCGCGCGCCTGCCGGGCTGCCGTCTCGATTCCGATCACGACGTCGCCGAGCAGTGGACCCCCGAATTCGCGGTGGTCTCCTTCGAGCAGCGAGAACGACAGCACGTCCGTCGCGGCGCGCTTGCCGCGGTATTCGGAGTTCAGCGCGGCGATCTCGGCGTCGCCCACGAGCGCGACCGAGAGCTCCGAGCCCGAGCGGCCGAGCGCGCCCAGCAGGCGCCGCGCGCGCCCGCGCAGCAGGCGCGAATCGGCGCGCGGCAGCAGTCGCGAGCGCGGCACCGAGAGCCGGACCGTCACTCGCCGCGGGAATCCGTCGCTTCCGCTGCAGGCGGCTCCTCGCCGTTTCGCGCGCCCGACCCGCCTGCGGCCTGCCGCTCGTAGGCCGCGATGATCGACTGCACGAGCGGATGGCGGACCACGTCCTTCTCGCTGAAGTAGAGGAACTCGATGCCCTCGACGCCTTCGAGCACGGTGCGCGCGTCGATCAGCCCGCTGCGCTTGTCGGCGGGAAGATCGATCTGCGTCACGTCGCCCGTGATCACCGCCTTGGAGTCGAAGCCGAGCCGCGTGAGCAGCATCTTCATCTGCTCGCGCGTCGTGTTCTGCGCCTCGTCGAGGATCACGAACGAATCGTTGAGCGTGCGGCCGCGCATGAACGCGAGCGGCGCGACCTCGATCACGCCTCGCTCCATCAGCCGCGTCGACTTCTCGAACGGCATCATCTCGTTGAGCGCGTCGTAGAGCGGGCGCAGATAGGGATTGACCTTCTCGGCCATCGAGCCCGGCAGGAAGCCGAGCTTCTCGCCCGCCTCGACCGCGGGGCGCGTCAACACCACGCGCGACACCTCGTGGCGGTTGAGCGCCGCGATCGCCATCGCCATCGCGAGATAGGTCTTGCCCGTGCCGGCGGGCCCGATCGCGAACACGACGTCGCGCTGGGTCATCGCCTCGATGTAGCGCCGTTGCGTGGCATTCTTCGCCTTGATCGGACGCCGGCCGCCGACCGACGCGAGCGCGTCGTCGCACACCTCGCCGAGGTTCACGTCGGGCTCTTCGGTCGCCATGCGCAGCGCGTGGCGAACGTCGCGCGCGCGCACCTCGCCGCCCGATCGCACGATGCCGTAGAGCTCCTCGAGCACCTTGCGCGCGAGCTCGACCTTCTCGATGTCCCCCACCAGACGGACTTCGTTGCCGCGCGCGCGCGCGTCGACGCCGAGGTCGCGCTCGAGCAGGCGCAGCGTGCGGTCGCCCTCGCCATAGAGGGCGGCCGCGCTCTGGTTGTCGTCGAAGATCAGGGTCTGGCGCGCGGTGGAGTCGTTCTTGGACAGGAGGATCCCTCAGCGATCGGGGGCGAGCAGCCAGGCGCCGTCGTCGCGAACCGCGTAATAGTAGGGTCGGCCCTGCTCGCCTGCCAATTCCCGCTGCGAGAGGAAGCCGTCCGCGCCGACCTGCGCGAGGTTCGCGGGCCACTCGCCGTGGCTGAACCAGTAGGTCTCGAGCGCGTGCCGGATCCGGCGCTTGTGCTGGTCGCTGCGCGCGAGCTCGAGCGCGCTCGGCCGTTCGATCGCGAACGGGTCGGGCTGCGCGCGGATGCTCTCGGCCTGCTGCCGAATCGCGACCGCGACGACCGCGAGCAGCGCGACACAGGCGATCGACGCCACGGCGGCGAAGCGCGGCGTGCGACGCGCCGTGGCATGCTCGGGCTCCGCGGTGACGGGCACGCTCTCGAGCTCGACGGTCTCGATGATGTTCGCGCGGTGCAGCTGCGCGAGCGCGCGCACCGCATCGAAGGTGCCGAGCAGCGACAGGTCGATCACCCGTCGCACGGGCAGCCGCCCGTCGACGAGCTCGAACACGCGCTTTGCGCCCGCGAGCTGCGCGGCGGTCTCGCCGCGACAGCGCGCCGCGTACTGGTCGAAGGAGAGCAGGCGGCGGAACACCGTATCGTCCGAGGGGACGAGGTCGGCGAAGCTCTGCCACTCGTCGACCATGCGCAGACCGTCCATGAGGATCTGCTCCGCGCCGAGCAGCGAGTCGGCGCTGCGGTCGTGCACGACCTCGCCCGCCGTGAAGTCGAACGAGCCCGTCGTCCAGCGCAGCACCGCGAAGATCGTCTCGCGCGTGAGCAGCTCGTCGATGTTGCGCAGCTCCTCTGCGCTCAGCCAACCCCGCGACAGGATCACGCGATCGAGTGTCTGGGCCGAGGCGCTGCACTCGGTGCGCAGCTCGTCGACGCGCTCGCGCGTGAGCAGACCGCAGCGCATGAGCATCTCCGCGGTCGCCGCCTGGGGCCAGGAGCCGCACGGCGCGGCCGACACGACCGCGCCGCGCTCGAACAGGATCTGGATCTGCTCGCGCTCCTTCGTGAACTCGAGCATGCCGGTCTTGCGCTGCTGCCCGATCAGCTGGAACACGTCCGCGATGCCGAAATCCGTGAGGTCTCCGCGCAGTGAGACGGCCATCGCTAGCCCCGCTTCCTCGCGCCGAGCGCGAATGCGAGCGACGCGCTGTAGGCGAGCAGCGCGAGCGCGGCAAGCGAGCCGAACGCGAGCGGCGCGGCGGCGCCCGCAATCAGCGGGTCGGGTGTTACGCCGTTCCTCCAGGCGATCGCGAGCGCCGCGAGCGATGCCGAGAGCGCGCCGAGCAGGCTTGCCCCGGGGCGGCGCGCGAACACGCCGGCGAGCCCGGGCACGAGCACCGACGCGACGAGCTGCACGCGCGCGAGGCGCTGCTCGCGGTAGCGCAGCGCTCCGAGCCGCGCGGCGCGCAGCGCGCGATCGGTCGTCTCGGGCTGGTGGAACAGCCGGTTGCAGCTCTCGCAGTCGCGCGCGCGCCCGAGCTCCGGCTCGCAGCGCGGGCACATCCGGCGGCCGCAGCGCGCGCAGTGATGCGACGGCCGCCAGCGCGAGGCG
>DASPGF010000456.1:0-11838 GCA_035620755.1 Myxococcota bacterium | reverse complement strand
ATCCCGATCTCGGCTTCGATCGCGGTCGCGATCCCCGCTGCGATCCCGGTCTCGATCCCGATTCCCGCTTCGGTCCCAGTTCCCGTCGCGATCCCAGTCGCCGCGCGTGTAGCTCCGATCGTGCCAGCGCCGGTGGTGCGGCGCGTGCGCAAAGTGCTGCCGCGAAGACCAGTGGTGACCGTGCACGTGGTGGCCGCTGCAGTGGCTGTGCCCGTAATTCCAGTAGGGGCCGTAATCCACGTAGCTGAAGTGGAACGCGAACGGGAAATACCAGCCCGTGTAGCGCCAGCTCGGGTAATACCAGGTCGGGTAGTACCAGGTCGGATAGTAGGAGCCGAAGTGCCCGCCTACGCAGAAGTGCTTCGAGCAGTAGCCGCCCGAGATCGCGATGGTCGGCACGAACCACCACCAGCTCGGGCCCGAGTACACCGCGCTCGCGGGTGCCGGGGGCTCCTCTTCCTCGTACGGCTCGGTGGCCTCGACCCAGGTGCCGTCGGGCTGGCGACACGCGGTCCCGTACACGACCTCCTCGCGGCCGTCGATGATCGCGTCGATCGAGTATTCGCGGCAGACCTGCCCGTCGGGGCCTTCGTGCGTGGCGACGGCCGTGAAGCTGCCTTCCGCCCCCGTATCCGGATTCACCCACGGAACGGGCTCGTCGGTCCTGGCGTACTCGAGAGATTGCTGGGCGGTGACTTCGACCGCGGCCCAGTCGCGGCCCTGCAATGCCTCGGAATCGCTCGCGGCGCCGAGCATTGCGAGCGTGAGCGTGGAACCCAGTGCGGCGCGCATCGTCCTGCACTCCTCCGCTGCTTCGCGAGAGTGCCCCCGACCCGGGACTCCCGAGCGCGCAGCCATGGACGCGGCGCGCGCACGAGAAATTCAGACGGCCCCAAAGATATCCGATCCGCGGCTCGGAGTCGCACCGCGCGCGGGTTGCCCCCCGGGGTTGCCCCGAGTGGTATGATCGGCCGGGCTCGACCCGATCTTGGGAGAGGACGCCGATGGCCGATTCGAGCGGCAAGCGCTCGCAGGGTGAGCGGATCGTCAAGACCGATGCCGAGTGGCGCGCGCAGCTGACTCCGGAGCAATACCGGGTGTGTAGGAAGGCGGGCACGGAGCGCGCGTTCACGGGCCGCTACCACGACTGCAAGAGCGACGGTATCTACCGCTGCGCGTGCTGCGGCAACGAGCTGTTCAGCTCCGACGCGAAGTACGACTCCGGGACGGGCTGGCCGAGCTTCACGCAGCCCATCGACGACGCGAGTGTGTCGACGCGCGAAGACCGCAGCTTCCTCGGCACGTCGCGCACCGAGGTGTTGTGCGCGCGCTGCGACGCGCACCTCGGTCACGTCTTCCCCGACGGCCCGCCCGTCACCGGAAAGCGTTACTGCATGAACTCGATCGCGCTCGATCTCGACGAGGGCGCTCGCTCGTAGTTGCGCATCGATTGCCGGTAGGTTGCGCCGCAAGAAGCTGCGCGGCTGTGTAGCCGACCGGAGTCGCGGCGCCGGTTTTCCACTCCCTTCGCTCGCGTCGCCGGCGCTGCGCCCCGTACCTGCATGAGCGACTGCGCGCCGATCTACGCGATCGCGTGTGTGTTTCCGTCACTGCAAAGGCCCAGATGCGGGCCTTGGCACAGGGTTTGCTCCAAGCGTCCGCGCCCCGAGTGGGGCGTCGGGCGGAGGACTTACCCGAAGCCCGTCCGGAGGCGTGAAGTCACGCTTTCGAGAGAATTGGAACATAGCTGAGTAGGAGTTGGAAATGCTGAGCCAGATCAAGAAGTTCATGCTGGACGACAGCGGTCTCGAGACCGTCGAGTGGGCGATCGTGGGTGGCATCATCGTGGCCGGCGCTGCGGCGCTCTTCGTCGCGATCGGCGCGGACGTGCTGCGCGGCATCACGAGTCTCGACGCCGAGACGTCCGCCATCCCGTAGTCGATTCAGGAAAAGACGATGAGCGCCAACACGATCGCGGTCGGCCCCTCGATGCCCAAGGTGCGCCCTGCACTCGTTGCATGGAGCATCGGCGTCGCGTTGGGCCTGTTCGTGATCGCGGCTGGCTTCATCAGCTCGACGCCGCTGCCCGTCTTCGGATGGGCAGCGGCCTTTCTCTTGCTCGCGGTTGCGAGCGACGTGCGCCGACACCGGATTCCCAACGCCCTCACGCTTCCCGCGCTGCTCGCTGCGCTGGTCGCTTCTCCCATGGTGGGCGCGACGAGCGGGCTGGTCGCGGCCGCGCTCGGCGCGGCGCTCGGCTTCGCGCTGCTCATCGGTCCCTATGCGCTCGGCGGCGTCGGCGCCGGCGACGTGAAGGCATTGATGGCGCTCGGCGCCTGGATCGGACCCGAGGCGACGCTCGGAACTGCGGCCTGGGCAGTGATTGCCGGGGGGGCTTTCGGGGTCGCGATGCTCGGCCTGCGGCGCGAGCTCGACGTGTTCGGGCGGCGCTGGGGCCGAATGCTGGTGCGCGCTGTGACACAACGTCGGATCGCCTACGAGCCGCCTGCGGCCGGATCGATCGCCTCGGGCGGCATTCCGTTCGCGGCCGCGATCGCGGTCGGGCTCGCGGCGCAATGGTATGGAGGGTCCCCGTGGTGAGCGAAATCGGCACCAGCGCGCGAAGGCAGCGCTCCGAAGCGGGCACCTCCATCATCGAGGCCGCGATCGCGATGCCGGTGATGCTGCTGGTGCTGTTCGGAATCGCAGAATTCGGAGTCCAGTTCACGCGCTGGAACAGCTTGACGAACGCCGTGCGAGAGGGCGCGCGAACCGGCGTGGTGTTTCGATCGCCGTGCGTCGCGGGCACCGTGACCGCGCTGATCGAGGCGACGGTTGCGGATTTCGCGGAGAGCTCGGGCATCGACACCGCGAGCATCGACACCACCGTGACGGGCGCATGCGCAGGAACGGGAACGCAGCTAACCGTGACGGCGACCGTGCCGTACGACAGCATCGCGCTGGCGGCGCTCGCCAACCTCGCGCCGACCACGAACTTGACCGCTCGCACCGTGATGCGGAACGAGTGATTCGCCAAAGGATATAGAGAAGGAGACATTCCATGCAGAATCGACGCGGACTCATCTTCCTCGGTCTCGCCGTTGTAATGGGCCTTGCCGCGGCCTGGGTCGCGACCCGGCTCGCGCCGAGCTCCGCAGAGGCGACGGTCGCGGTCGTGAAGACCACGCCCGTGGTGGTGGTGCGATCGGACGTTCCCGTCGCCACGAGCCTGACCGACGCGCAGCTCAAGCTCGTGCAGTGGCCGAGTGATCTCGTGCCCACGGGGGCGCTCGGCTCGATCGACGGCGCGAAGAATCGGATCGCCCGGCGACCCCTCGCCGCGGGCGAGCCCGTGCTCGAGAGCGCCCTGTTCCAGGCGGGTGCGGCGGGTGGTCTCGGTGCGGTGATCGCCGACAAGCACCGCGCGGTGTCCGTCAAGGTCGACAACGTGATCGGCGTGGCGGGCTTCGTGGTGCCGGGCTCGCGCGTGGACGTGATGGCGACGATTCGCCGCGTAGACCAGGATCGAGCCATTCCCTTCTCGAAGCTGATCCTGCAGGACGTGCGCGTGCTCGCGGTCGACCAGAAGCTCGAAGAGGTGAAGAGCGGCGAGCCCGAGCTCGTGAACGTCGTGACGCTCGAGGTCGCTCCGCTCCAGGCCGAGCAGCTGATCTACGCGGCCCACGAGGGCCGACTCCAGCTCGCGCTGCGCGCGCCGGGCGACGACGCGGAAGTCGCGACGCGGAGCGTTGGAGTTGCGGATCTGCTCGACGGCAACCGGCCGAGGAACGTCGTGGCGTCGGCAGGCGGCGGCACGAAGATCGTCCGGGGGACCGAAGTGGAGGTCAAGAAGTTCTGATTCGAGCGTGTGGCGCGTGAGTGCGCCCTGGATCGAGTGCAGGAATCGGATCTGCGGAGATCGACGATGTTCAGCAAGCGGAACGGGAAGCGAGCCAAGCGGAATCGTGAATCGGGAGCGATCCTCGTCTTCGTGACGATCGCGCTCGCGGCGCTCGTCGGATTGGCGGCGTGGTCGACCGAGACCGGGCGCGCGTGGCAGACGAAGAGCCAGCTGCAGGCGGCCGCGGACGCGGCCGCTCTCGCCGGCGTCGGGAGCCTGCTCTCGGCCGACTTCTCGAGCGTCGACGAAGCGGCTGCTCGCGCGGCGGCGATCGCGTACGGCGGCGAGCACGAGGCGCTCGGCGCGACACTCGCGATCGCGTCGGCGGACGTCCAGGCGGGCAGCTGGAACATGGCGTCGCGGACCTTCACGCCCCTACCCGGGAACACCGATCCGAACCAGATGCGCGCGGTTCGCGTGGTGGCGCGGCGCGACGACGTCGCGAACGGTCCGATCGACACCATCTTCGGTCGAGTGCTCGGCATCGACTCGATTCCCGTGAATACCGACGCGGTCGCTCATTGGGGCTGGGCGGGGAGCGGTGGCCCTGGCGTCGCGGACCTTCCGATCGCGATCGACTGCTGCGCGGTGGCCGGGCCGGGCTGCACGCAGGACTACTGCGAGACCGTGAGCAACACCGTTCCGAACCCGTGCCTGCTCTCGAACGGCGAGACCACGAGCTGCCTCGAGTTCTTCTCGACCCCCGAGCAGAACGCGTGTTGGACGGTGTTCGACGGTGACAGCCCGACGGTGAGCGTTCCGCTGATGACGGACATCGTCGCGAACGGCAACCCGGACGACATCGGAACCGAGCCGATCTACCTCGACAACGGTACCAAGACGCCCGTCGTCCAGGACATCAAGGACAAGTTCGACGCCGAGGGCACCGACACCAACGGAGACGGAGTCGTCGACTCCTGGGTCGTGTCGCTGCCCGTGGTCGAGTGCCAGAACCCCGGTGACCAATGCGCGAGCGGCAATACGCAGTACATCGTGGGCTTCCTGTGCATGGACATCCGCGAAGTCATCGTCACACCCGACAAGCTCATCAAGGGCGACTTCATCTGCTCGAGCGATCCGCGCTGCGACACGCCCGGTTTCGGCGCGGGCGGAAGCCTGATCGGCAGCATCTCGGCCGCCTATCCCGTGATCGTGGACTAGGGGAACACTGATGCATCTCATGGTCTTCGTGCTCGCCGCGGTCGCGGTGCTGCTCGCGCTCGATGGCGGCGCCGAGCTGTTCAGCGTCCGCAAGGATCCGGCCCAGGTTCGCAATCGGCTGCTCAAGCTCGCCACCAAGGTCGGCAGCACTGCGCCCGACCCCGGCGAGTCGATCCTGCGACGAACCGGGCGCTCGCGCCTACATGAGCTGCTCGCGCTCGAGCTGCTGCTCTACCGCGCCGGCAGTCTCGTGACGGTGCGCGGCTTCTTCGCGCTCTCTGCCGCGTTCGCGACGCTCGGCTTCGTCGGTGTCTTCGTGTTCACGCAGGATCCGTATCGCGCGCTGCCGGGGCTGTTCGTCGGCTCGCTCCCGCTGCTCTGGATCCGCTCGGCCGCGCGAAAGCGCATGCGGACCTTCGACGCGCAGCTTCCGAGCGGTCTCGAGCTCGTGACCCGCTCGATGCGAAGTGGACACTCGCTGATCGCGGGCTTCCAGATGGTCGGCGAGGAGCTCGCCGACCCGATCGGAACCGAGTTCGGCGTCGTCGCCGAGGAGGTGCGGCTCGGGCTCGAGCTTCGCGACGCGCTCGCAAACATGATGCGCCGCATCGACAACGAGAACCTCCCCTATCTGACGACCGCGGTGCTGATCCAGCGCCAGACCGGCGGCAACCTCGCGGAGCTGCTCGATCGGCTCAGCGCGCTGCTGCGCGAGCGCATCCAATTCAGCGGGCGCGTGCGCGCGCTCACCGCGCAGGGCCGCGGCGCTGCGACCTTCCTCGCGTGCTGGATGCCCGCGATCATGACCCTGGTCTGGATCCTCGCGCCCGACTACCTGCGGCCGCTGGTCGAGAATCGCTGGGGTCACGTCACGCTGGCCGTCGCGTTCGCGCTCAACGGCCTCGCTTACGTGCTCGCACTGCGCATCGCGGACGTGGAGGCCTGAGAAAAATCATATGACCACCGCAATCTTCTCCCTCGTCTTCGGCGCCGTCGTCATGCTCTTCTTCGCGGCTCGATCCGCGCTCGCGCCGGGCGGCCTGAATCGGCGCCTCACGCGCTTCGGCGCGCCGCTCGCGCAGACCCTGCCCGAGGGCGAATCGCTGGTCCACGGCAGCGAGACGGGCCTGTGGGGGCTGTTCGCGCGAATCGGCAGCAAGCACGAGGGCGCAGACACCACGCGGCTTCGCGACCGTCTGCGCCACGCGGGCTATCGAAAGCCGTCGGCTGCGACGATCTACTACGGAATCCGCGTGACGCTCGCGCTCGGAGCTCCCGCGCTGGTCGCGCTGATTCCGGCGCTCTGGGCGCTTCCGGCGTTGATTCAGATCTTCTTCCTGATCGCGCTCGCGGGAGTCTTCTACGTGCTCCCGAGCATGTATCTGAACGGCCGGATCGCGGCCCGACAGCACGCCCTCACGCGCGCGCTTCCCGACGCACTAGACCTGATGGTCGTGTGTGTCGAAGCGGGCTTCGGCGTGAACCAGAGCCTCGCGCAGGTCGCGTCCGAATTTGCGACCAAGAGCCCGGTGATCGCGACGGAGTTCGGCCTCGTCGTGCAGGAGACCCGCGGCGGCAAGAGCACGACCGACGCGCTGCGCGCGCTCGCCAATCGGACGGGAGTTACGGACATCAGCTCTCTCGTCGCGCTGCTGGTGCAGACGGAGCGATTCGGAACGAGCCTTGCGAACGCACTTCGGGTGCACGCCGATTCGATGCGCATCACGCGCATGCAGCGCGCAGAGGAGCGTGCGCAGAAGGCCACGCTCAAGCTGATCTTACCCAGCACGATGATCTTTGCCGCGCTGCTGGTCCTCTTCGTTGCGCCCGGCGCCTACATGATGATCAGCGCGCTGCGGAACAGCTGATCCGGGCAGCTCCGCACTCTATCGAGTGATCCTCCGCTGACCGGCGCCCAGTAGCCCCGGCAGCTCCTCGCACTACTGAGCAGTCAGCTGCGGACCGGCGCCCAGTTCGCCCGGTCACACGGAATTGCACCGCTGTCGATTGCGTGAGCTCTACGAGGCCGGGGTCCGGCTCGCCCTCGGCTTCCACGCGATTTGCACTTGGCGGGATCTCCTGGAGGGCCGCAATAAAATTCGCGCCTGTGGTCGCGAGGGGAGTCTTGGGCAGCGACCTACACCGCCACGCACCGCGGTTGCCGCAGGGAGAACCCTCAGGGGTCTGCAACCCGCGACGCAAGCCGTTCCCGCGGCAGGTGAATCCCGAAGGCATGCAATTCGGAACGACTCGGTGGCACGGCGATTGCTCTGAGCACGAACGCCCCGCAATCGCTGCGAGCTGCCTGGGATTCGAGCGCGAGCGGCGAAGCGGAGCACGTGACACGCGATGGAATCTGCAAATCAGGAGATCGGCATGCTTCTACATGACACCACAACGAGTGAACGCCCCGGGCGGGACGGGTGGTTGATGCGAGCCCTGGTTTGCGCGGGCATCGTCTCGTGGCTGCTCGTGATCGTCGGCTTTGCGACGAATGCCCCCGCGATGACGCTCGATCCCGATCACGGCGCGATTCGACTGCCGCTGCCCGCCAACGAAGAGGATCGGCTGCACGAGCTCATGATCGAGCACGGAAAATCGATGAGCATCGCGACGGAGTACGTCGTCAAGCGCATCTCGGTGGGCAATCCCGAGGTGATGGACGTCGCCGCGCTCGGCGCCAAGGAGATCCAGCTGGTCGCGCGGGCCGTCGGCGTGACGAACGTGCTGTTCTGGGACGACAAGGGCCGGCCGCAGGCGGTGATCGAGGTCCACGTCGGCACGCCCTTCTCGCACATCGAGCAGGCGCTGCGGCGCACGCTGCACAACGACTCGATCGCGGTCGAGGGTTCGGGCAGCGCGCTGATTCTCAAGGGCAACGTGCCGAGCGACGTCGCGCTCGACCGCGCGCTCAAGCTCGCGGACGCGATGCTCGGCAAGAACGAGGAAGAGGTCCGCATCGTGAATGCGATCGAGGTCGGCGGCAACCACCAGGTGATGCTCAAGGTGATCGTCGCGGAGATGTCGCGCTCCTTCAATCGCGAGTTCGGAACGAATTTCGCGGCGCTGATCTCGGCCGGCAGCGGCCAGGTGGGAATCGGGAGCTTCGTCGGCAGCCTGGTCGCACCGGATGGCGCGGGCGGCTTCGTGAACAGCATGGCCAACCTGTTCGGATCGTTCACGGGCTTCGGCGCGCTCGAGGCGCTCGAGGTCTTCCTCGACCTGCTCGACGAGCAGGGGCTCAGCAAGATCCTCGCCGAGCCGACGCTGGTCGCGCGCAGCGGCGAATCCGCGAGCTTCCTCGTGGGCGGCGAGGTGCCGATTCCAGTCTCCCAAGGCGGTGCATTCGGATCGATCACGGTCGAGTACAAGGACTTCGGGGTGGGGCTCTCGTTCACTCCCACGGTTCTCGCTCCGGATCGGATCCACCTCGTCGTCAACCCCGAGGTGAGCCGCGCGGACTTCACGTTCGGCACCGAGGTGGCCGGCACGCTCGTTCCCGGCTTCGCGACGCGCCGCGCCTCGACCAGCGTCGAGCTCGCGGACGGCCAGAGCTTCATGATCGCGGGCCTGCTCAACGAGGAGATCCGCGAGATCGCGGGCAAGTACCCGCTGCTGGGCGACCTTCCGATCTTCGGCGCGCTGTTCCGCAGCACGCAGTTCCTCAAGGACGAGACCGAGCTCGTGATCTTCGTGACGCCGACGCTCGTCACGCCGCTCGGCCCGGGCCCGCACCCGCTTCCCAGCGATCACTTCGTCGAGCCGAGCGCGCTCGAGTTCTACCTCTGGGGCGCGCTCGAGGGCATGCCGCCCGCGGTCGCCGAGGGCGAGCCCGATGCGCCGTTCCAGACCGGGGGCATGATCCAGACCGGCGGCATGATCGGCGAGGCCGGCAACCGCATCACGACTTCGTATCAAGGAGGTGCTCAATGAGAGCGCTCAAGACCGGGTTGCTTTCCGCGGTCGTCGCGGGGGCCGTTGCGCTGATGGGCTGTGAGTCGCTCCAGCCAATGGGTCCGTCCTGGGTCGATCAGCACATGGGCGACGCGGCGCGCGAGAACGCGGCGCGGCAGACCGAGAACCCGAACGCGGGCTTCGAGAACACCGAGAACCCGCAGATCGACTCCGACACCGCCGCGACCGTGATGGACCGCTACTACGAGAAGCAGAGCAAGGAAGTGGCGCCTCAGATGCCGTCGATCATCCAGATCGACGCGGGCAACTGAGTGGTGTCGAGGCTCGTCAGGATGGAACACGCCATTCGTGATCCGCGCGCGCCGATCGAATCGAGCGCGGGCGATCGAGCGGAGACCTGAGAATGTTTTCCTACTTGATCTTCTCCGACCGGCCCGAATTCGCCTCGATGATCGAGAAGCGGATCGCGGAGAGCGGCGTGGCCCGCGTCGTGCGAATCCTCGACGATTCGCGGCAGTTGCTCGGAGCGCTCAAGTCCGATAAGCCCGAGGGCCTATTCATCGACCTCGGTCACAGCCCGCACGCAATCCTCGATCTGCTCGAATCACTTCCCGTCAAATTGCCGTTGACGGTCGTGTCGGGGCCGCACACCGAGAGCGCGCTCATCTTGCGCGCGATGCACCTCGGTGTAAAGCACTTCTTCCCACCCGCGCCGACCGAGGCGGAGCTCCAGTCGGTGATCGTCGATCTGATGCGCACGGCGAACCCAAATGCGCTGTCCGCGCAAGGGCGCGTGGTTGCGGTGATGGGCACCAAGGGTGGAGTCGGCGCGACGCTGGTCGCGAGTCAGCTCGCGGCCTCGCTGCAGGAGCTGGGCGGGCGCACCGCGATCGTCGACCTCAACTATCCGCTCGGTGACGTTGCGCTCCATTTCGACATCGAGCCCACCTTCACGCTCGCCGATCTCGCACGCGCCGAGCAGGAGCTCGATTCGACTTTCGTTCGCTCCATCCTCAAGGGACATGAGAGCGGCGTGCAGGTGCTCGCCGGCCCGAGTCAGATGGAGGACGCCGACGGCATCCACGGCATACACGTCGAACAAGTGCTGCCGATCCTGCGCTCCGACTTCGACTGGGTGGTGGTGGATACTTCGCGGAGCTGGAACGACGCGAGCGTGGCGGCGCTCGCGAGAGCCGATCAGATCCTGCTCGTGACGCTGTTCGACGTGCCCACGCTCAATCACGCGCGCCAACACAAGAAGCTGCTCGAGGGGCTGTTGCACGAGCAGTCGCGAATCCGAACGATAGGCAATCGCTTCGCCAAGGCGAACGCAGTGAGCGTGGGCGACTTCAAGCGCGCGATTGGCAGCGAGCCCGACGCGCTGATCCCGAACGACTACGCAACCTGCGCGGAGTGCGTCAACCAGGGCAGACCGATCGGCCAGGTCGCGCGCGGCAGTGCGATCCACAAGGCCTACCAGAAGCTCGCGCTCGAAGTCTACGGCTGGTGCGGCGTCGACGCGCCCGTCGCGCGCACCGAGCGCGGCATCGCGGGTCGCTTCCGCGGCGCATTCTCGAGGAGGTCTACACGTGGCGCTGCTTGATCGACTCAAAGGGGCTCCCAAGCCTGCCGCAGCCCCGAAGCCCGCGGCGGGCGGCGGCCGCGCCGCGGCGCCGCCCGCGCGCGAGGCGCAGTATCAAGACCTCAAGTCGCGCGTCCACAACCGGCTGTTCGACGTGCTCGATTTCGCGCGTATCTCGACGGTGAGCGAGGAGCGCGTCTGCGCGGACATCGCGACCGCGACGCTGCAGATCCTCGAGGGCGAGAAGTTCCTGCTCACCTTCGAGGAGCGCGAGCGCTTCGTGAAGGAGATCCAGCACGAGGTGTTCGGCCTCGGGCCGCTCGAGCCGCTGCTCCAGGATCCGGCGATCTCCGACATCCTCGTGAACGGCTGCGACCAGATCTTCATCGAGCGGCGCGGCAAGCTCGAGAAGACGGTGGCGCGCTTTCGCGACAACGCGCACCTGATGCGCATCATCGACAAGATCGTCTCCGCCGTCGGGCGGCGCATCGACGAGTCCGTTCCGCTCGTCGACGCGCGCCTCGCCGATGGCTCGCGCGTGAACGTGATCATCCCGCCGCTCGCGCTCGACGGGCCCGCGATGTCGATCCGGCGCTTCGGAGCCGACCCGCTCAAGGTCGACGATCTGGTCGCGAACGGCGCGCTCACGCCAGAGATCGTCGAGCTGCTGCGCGCGATCGTGGGCTGCCGGCTCAACGTGCTGATCTCGGGCGGCACCGGCGCCGGCAAGACGACGCTGCTCAACGTCGTGTCGAGCTTCATCCCCGATGGCGAGCGCATCGTCACGATCGAGGACTCCGCGGAGCTCCAGCTCAAGCAGGAGCACGTGGTGCGGCTCGAGACGCGGCCCGCGAACATCGAGGGCACGGGGCGCATCGCGCAGCGCGACCTCGTGATCAACAGCCTCCGGATGCGCCCCGACCGCATCATCGTCGGCGAGGTCCGCGGCGCCGAGTGCCTCGACATGCTCCAGGCGATGAACACCGGCCACGACGGCTCGCTGACCACGATCCACGCGAACTCGCCGCGAGACGCGCTGATGCGCGCCGAGACGATGGTCGCGATGACGGGTCTCGACATCCCGCCGCGCGCCGTGCGCAACCAGATCGCGTCGGCGATCGACGTCGTGATCCAGCTCGAGCGGCTCTCGGACGGCAAGCGCCGGCTCACCAGCCTGCAGGAGATCACCGGCATGGAGGGCGAGGTCGTCACGATGCAGGAGATCTTCCGCTTCCGGCGCAGCGGCGTCGACAAGGAGGGCCGCGTGCTCGGCCGCTTC
>DASPGF010000455.1:0-2754 GCA_035620755.1 Myxococcota bacterium | reverse complement strand
CCGGCCACGCAGGGGGGATGGCCGAGCTGCTCGGGGCCGCGGTCGATCGGCTCGGAACGCCGGCGGTCGTGGGCGCCTCGGCGCATGGCGTGCTCGGCGCGGGAGTCGAGTGCGAGCGGCAGGCGGCGCTGAGCCTGCTCGCGCTCGCGGGCCTCGACGCCGAGCCGTTCCTGATTCCCGAGGCGCGAGGCGACGAGGCTCGGATCGGCGCCGAGATCGCGGCGCGGCTCGCGGGAGGCCCGCGGGCGGGCGATCTCGCGGTGGTGCTGCCCGACCCGCGGCTCGACGCGGCGGCGCTCGCACGAGGCCTCGATTCGGCGCTGAAGCCCGCGGTGGTGGTCGGCGCGGGCGCGGCCGATCCGTTCTCGAACCTGCCCACCCAGTGGCTCGGCCGGCGCCTTGCGACGGGCGCGGTCGCGGGGGTCGTGCTGCGCGGCTCGCGCGCGCGCGCGGGCGTCACCCAGGCGTGCCAGCCGAGCGGGCCGCTGCTCGCGGTCACGCGCGCGCAGGGTCACTGGGTGCTCGAGCTCGACGGGCGGCCCGCGCTCGATGCCTTCCGCGAGGCGGCGCGCGGCCCGCTCGCGGACGACCTCTCGCGCGCGGCGGCGAGCGTGCTCGTGGCGCTGCCGCGCGACCGCGGCGCGCCGCTCCGGCCCGGCAGCTACCGGGTGCGACACGTCGTGGGTCTCGCGCCCGAGCAGAGCGCGTTCGCGCTGCCCGAGCGGGTCGCGCGCGGCGATCTGCTCGCGTTCGCGCTGCGCGAGCCCGAGACCGCGCGCGCGGATCTCAAGGCGATGCTCGCGGGGCTCGCCGACGCGCGGGCCGCGTTCGGCCTCTACTTCAACTGCTGCGCGCGGGGATCCGCGTTCTTCGGCGTGGACGGCCTCGAGGCCGCCTACCTCGAGAGCGCGTTCGCGCGAACGCCGATCGCGGGTATGTTCGGCTCGTGCGAGCTCGGCCCGATCGGCGAGCCCGGCGACTCGCGCCTCGAGCTCCTCACCTACACGGGCGTGCTCGCGCTGCTCGAGGCGTGAGCTGCGCACGGGCTCGAGCCCCGTGGGCGGGCGCAGCCGGTGCGTTCCGCGGTGCGAATTGCGCTTCGCATGGAGGCAGTGCGCGATGAAGGTCTGGATCGATGGCAAGCTCGTGGATGGGAGCGAGGCGCGCATCCCCGTGCTCGACCACGGTCTGCTCTACGGCGACGGCGTGTTCGAGGGAATTCGCATCTACGGCCGCCGCGTGTTCCGCCTCGACGATCACCTGCAGCGCTTCGCGCGCTCCGCGCAGGCGATCGGCCTCGCGCTGCCGGGAGGAGTCGAAGCGGCCAACGCCGCCGTGCTCGAGACGGCGCGCGCGCTGGGCGCCGACGAGGGCTACGTGCGCCTGATCGCGACGCGCGGAGACGGCCCGCTCGGCATCGATCCGACGCTGTGCGCGCGCGCACGGCTGATCTGCATCGTCGATCGCATCGCGGTCTATCCCGAGTCGAAGCGCGCGACGGGAATCGACCTGCTGACCTCGAGCTGGCGCCGCCCGCCCGCCGACGTGCTCGACCCGCGCGTGAAGAGCCTCAACTACCTCAACAACGTGCTCGCCAAGCTCGAGGCCAGGCAGCGCGGCGCCGACGAGGCGCTGCTGCTCAACGCGAGTGGCGCGGTTGCCGAGGCCTCGGTCGCGAACGTGTTCGCCGTGCAGGATGCCTCGCTGCGCACGCCGCCCGCGAGCGATGGGGCTCTCGAGGGAATCACGCGCGCGAGCGTGCTCGAGCTCGCGCCCGCGTGTGGGCTTGCCGTGCGCGTCGAGACGCTCGGGCGCCTCGATCTGCTCGCCGCCGACGAGGTCTTCCTTTCGGGAAGCGGAGCGGGATTGATGTCCGTGCGCTCGCTCGACGGACGCACCATCGGCGCGGGCGCGCCCGGGCCCGTCTGCGCGAAGCTCGCGTCCGCGTTCCGCGAGCTCGCCTCGACGCGCGGCACACCCTTCTAGCCCGGGCCGTTCCGCGTTCGATTGAGCGGTCCGCCACCGGCCGGGGCCCAGCTGACCGTGCTGGATCGACCGCGCGGCGCGCTCGACGCGCGTGCTGCGCACGTCGCGTGCCACACGTGCCGCGCGCCGCGAGCGCGCGCGACATCGGGCGGCACGGCGCGCCTCCATCCGTTAGGTTCTCGACGTCCGCTTTGGAGGACGCCGTGCGCTGGTCGCAACAGTTCATCCCGACGCTGCGCGAAGACCCGGCCGACGCGGAGGCCGTGAGCCACAAGCTGCTCGTGCGCGCGGGCTTCGTGCGACAGCTCATGGCGGGCGTGTACTCGCTGCTGCCGCTCGGGCTCCGCGTCTGCCAGAAGATCGAGAAGATCGTGCGCGAGGAGATGAAGGCGATCGGCGCGCAGGAGTTCCTGCTGCCGTCGATCCAGCCCGCGGAGCTCTGGCAGCGCAGCGGGCGCTGGGAGGCGATGGGCGAAGAGATGTTCCGGCTGCGCGATCGCCGGCGCGCCGACATCGCACTCGGGATGACCTGCGAGGAGGTGTTCGCATCCCTGGCCGTCGAGCTGCGCAGCTACAAGCAGCTGCCGCAGATCTGGTTCCAGATCCAGAAGAAGTACCGCGACGAGCCGCGGCCGAAGTCGGGCGTGCTGCGCGTGCGCGAGTTCACGATGAAGGATTCCTACTCGCTCGACGTCGATGCCGCTGGCCTCGACGCCTCGTTCCAGCGACACTTTGAAGCGTACCGCCGGATCTTCTCGCGCTGCGGGC
>DASPGF010000454.1:0-2317 GCA_035620755.1 Myxococcota bacterium | reverse complement strand
GGACTGAGTTCTTGCTAGCGGGGGCCCAGTTGCCGGTTGGTCCGCTGGTAGTGCGTGAGGCGCCGCGGGCCGGGGCTGATCTCAAGCGTGCGGCTTGTAATCGCACGGCAGCTCGTTCACTCTCCCCGGATGCGAACGGGTCGGGTGCGCGCACAGCTCGAGCTGGCTCTCGTTGCGCTGCTGCTCGTCGCTGGCTGCGCGCGCACGCGCGACTCCGCGCGCGAAGCCGCACTGAGCGTCGTTTCGTCCGAAGCGCGCGCGGCGGCCGAGCGCATCACGGGCGCGCGCCTGTCGCAGTTCGTCGAGGCGCTCGCGAGCGACTCGTTCGAGGGGCGCGGGCCCGCGACCGCGGGCGATCGTCTCACGCAGCAGTACCTGATCGAGCAGCTCGAGGCGGCGGGCCTCGAGCCGGGCGCTGCGAGCGAGGCGAGCGCGGCCGGTCCGGGCGAGAGAGGTGCCGACGCTGCGCGGCGCGGCTGGCTCCAGGAGTTCGAGATCATCGGCATCACCGCGAAAGTTCCCGAGCGCTGGCGCTTCGAGCGCGCGGGCGCGAATGCGCCGGCAGGCGCGGGAGATTCGCTCGCGCTCGCCTATCGCGAGCAGTTCATCGCGACGAGCGGCGTGCAGCGCGAGTCCGCGCGCATCGATGCCGCCGAAGTCGTGTTCGTCGGCTATGGGATCCAGGCCCCCGAGTACGACTGGGACGATTTCAAGCAGCGCGACCTGCGCGGCAAGGTGCTGCTGTTCCTCAACAACGACCCCGATTGGGATCCCGCGCTGTTCGAGGGCGAGACGCGCCTCTACTACGGGCGCTGGAGCTACAAGTACGAGATCGCGGCGCGGCTCGGCGCGGTGGGCGCCATTACGATCCACACGGTTCCCTCGGCCGGCTATCCATGGCAGGTCGTGCAGAGCTCGTGGTCGGGCGAGCAGTTCGAGCTGCCCGCGCGCGACGAGCCGCGCCTCGAGATCGCGGCCTGGGTCACCGAGGACGCCGCCGAGCAGCTCGCGCGCCTCGCCGGGAGGGACCTCGCGCAGCTCGTCGAATCCGCGAAGAGCCGGAGCTTCGAGCCGGTGCCCCTCGGCGTGACGACCTCGCTCGCGCTCGAGAGCTCGCTCGCGCGCACGCGCACCGCGAACGTGCTCGGCGAGCTTCGCGGCAGCGACCCGCAGCGCGCCGACGAGGTCGTCGTCTACACCGCGCACCACGATCACCTCGGCGTGGGAGAGCCCGATGCCGCCGGCGATCGCATCTACAACGGCGCGCTCGACAACGCCGCGGGCGTCGCGCAGGTGCTCGCGATCGCGGAGGCGTTCCGCGCGCTGCCCGTCGCGCCGCGCCGCTCGCTGCTGTTCCTGTTCGTCGCCGCGGAGGAGCAGGGGCTGCTCGGCTCGAAGTACTACGCCGCGCACCCGAGCTTCGCGCCGGGCCGCATCGCCGCGAACATCAACTTCGACGGCGGCAACGTCTGGGGCCAGGCGCGCGACATCAGCGTGATCGGCCTCGGAAAATCGTCGCTCGACGAGGTCGTGACACGCATCGCGGCAAGTCAGGGGCGCAGCGTCGAGCCCGACCCGTTTCCGGATCGCGGCTACTACTACCGTTCGGATCAATTCAGCTTCGCGAAGATCGGCGTGCCCGCGGCGTTCTTCGACACGGGCACCGATTTCGTCGGCCGTCCCGCGGGCTGGGGAAGGCAGCAGATCGAGGCCTACGAGGCCGAGCGCTACCACCAGCCGAGCGACGAGCTCGACGCGAGCTGGCGCTTCGAGGGCATGGTCGAAGATGCGCAGCTCGGCTTCTGGGTCGGCGTCGAGGTCGCCAACGCGGATGCGATGCCGAGCTGGAACCCCGGCGACGAATTCGAGCCCGCCCGCCGCGCCGCCCTCAACGCTCTACCAGCGGACTAACTGGTAAACTGGGCCCCCGCCAGCACGAGCTCTGTGCCACCGGTGGAGGTCTGCGCGGGCAGGGCCCCCGCTGGCAAGTGCTCAGTCGTTACCAGCGGTAGTCTGCGCGGGCAGGGCCCCCGCCAGTCGGAAGTCAGCTGCCAGCAGTAGAGGCCTGCGCGGGCGCGCAGCGTCGACCCGCGTTCTGCTCGTCGAGCCAGCGCTGCAGCGGCGCGAAGTAGTCGCGGATTGCGGTCGCGTCGATCTCGCGCTCGCCCGTGAGCACCTCGAGCGCGTCGGGCCACGGGCGCGACATGCCGAGCGCGAGCATCTGCTCGAGGCGCGCGCCCGCCTCTCGGCTGCCGTAGACCGTGCAGCGGTGCAGCGGCCCTTCGTATCCCGCGATCCGACACATCGCGCGGTGGAA
>DASPGF010000453.1:0-4264 GCA_035620755.1 Myxococcota bacterium | reverse complement strand
CGAGCGCAAGATGCTGCGCGAGGCGACGCTCACGACGCTCGCCCCGGGCCAGATCATCGACGGCGTGATCAAGAACCTCACCGACTACGGTGCCTTCATCGACCTGGGCGGCATCGACGGCCTGCTGCACGTGACCGACATGTCGTGGGGCCGCGTCAACCACCCGTCCGAGATCTTCCAGGTGGGCGACGAGATCAAGGTCAAGGTGCTCAAGTTCGACCCGGAGAGCGAGCGCGTGTCGCTCGGGCTCAAGCAGATCCAGCCCGATCCGTGGATCGACGCGGGCATGCGCTATCCGGTCGGCAAACGCGTCTCGGGCAAGGTCGTGTCGCTCGCCGAGTACGGCGCGTTCGTCGAGCTCGAGCCCGGCATCGAAGGGCTGATCCACGTGTCGGAGATCTCCTGGACCAAGCGCATCAAGCACCCGTCGAAAGTCGTCTCGGTCGGCGACGTGGTCGAGGCGGTGGTGCTCGACGTCTCCGAGAAGGACCGCAAGATCTCGCTCGGCATGAAGCAGATCGAGCCGAATCCGTGGAGCGTGATCGAGGAGAAGTACCCGATCGGAACGCGCGTGAGCGGCACCATCCGCAACATCACGAACTTCGGGATTTTCGTCGGGCTCGAGGAAGGCATCGATGGGCTCGTCCACGTCTCGGACATCTCGTGGACCGAGCAGGTCAAGCACCCGGGCGAGAAGTTCAAGAAGGGCGATACGGTCGAGGCGGTCGTGCTCAAGATCGACAAGGAGAACGAGAAGTTCTCGCTCGGCATCAAGCAGCTCGAGCCGAACCCCTGGGACGAGATCATCAAGAAGTATCCCGTCGGCAGTGAGATCAGCGGCGCGGTGACGAGCGTGGCGGACTTCGGCGCGTTCGTGCGGCTCGAAGAGGGCATCGAGGGGCTGATCTACAGCTCGGAGCTGTCGTCGGAGCGCGTCGAGAACCCGGCCGACGTGGTGAAGCCGGGGCAGTCGGTCACCGCGATCGTGACCAAGGTCGACCCGGTCGAGCAGAAGATCTCGCTCTCGATCCGTGCGCTGACGGATCGCGAGCAGCGCGAAGCGTTGAAGAAGCTCGCCGCCCAGCAGGCGCAGAAGCAGACGACGACGCTGGGCGATCTGCTCGCGGGGAAGCTCGCGAGCCGCGCCGAGCGCGACGACGAATGAGAGGACGGGTTTCCGAATGGGGATGGGAATGACGAAAAGTGGCTTGATCGAAACGGTTGCCGAGGCGACGCCGCACATTTCCAAGCGGGATACCGAGATCGTCGTCAACACGATCTTCGAATCCATGGCGCAGGCCTTGAAGATGGGCGAGCGCATCGAGATTCGCGGATTCGGGAGCTTCCAGGTCAAGGTCCGCGAAGCGCGCGAGGGCAGGAACCCCAAGACGGGCGCCCCGGTACACATCTCTGCCAAGCGCACCCCGTTCTTCAAGGTCGGCAAGGAGCTCAAGGAGATGGTGGACGGCAGCGAGGCGTTCGCGGCGTCGGCATCGCGAGCGGGTGATCTGTCCGACGACGACGATGACGAGGACGATCTCGACTGAGCGTCGAGCCGGGCGAAGCGAGGGTGCCATGCGCGTGCTGCGCCGATTGCTGGGGATCGCCGTGTTCGTCGGGCTGCTCATCGTCGGCTGGCAGTTCGCTGCGCGAAACGGCGAGCTCGTGGTGGTGCGCCATCCCGCGGGTGAGTTCCAGGCGCGCGCGCTCTGGGCGGTGCTGCTCGCCGCGTTCACCTCGGGCGCGGTGCTGACCGCGCTGGCCGCTTCGGTTCGCGGCGCGCGAATCCGCTTGATCTCCCGCCGCTACCGCAAGCTCGTCGAGAGCTTGCGCGCCGAGGTCCACCAGCTGCGCAGCCTGCCGCTCGCGGACTCTGCGCCAGCCTCCGATGCCGCGCCCGCGCTCCCCGCGGAGCCTCGCTCGACGCCGTCGGGATCGGATTCGCCCCGTTCGGGGCCGCGCGCAGTGGGCTCGCCTCGAGTGGCGCTGTCCGGACGGGAACGGGGGTCGTAGACCGGATGTCCTGGTTTTCGCGAGCGTTCGGGGGGGGCGCGCGCGGTGTGCGGAATCGCGAATCGGGCGAATCAGAAGTGGGCGCCGCGCTGCAGTCGGTGCTGGATCGCGATCTCGACGCAGCCGAGCAGGCGCTGGTCCGCGCTGTGCAGATCGACCCCGACGCCGTCACGCCGCATCTCGCTCTCGGCCGGCTCTACCGGATGCGCGGCGAGATCGGCCGCGCGATCCGCATCCACCAGAATCTGCTGCTGCGCAAGGATCTCGAGCGCGGACAGCGCCGCACGCTGCTCGCCGATCTCGGGTCGGACTTCCGGCAGGGCGGGTTCGCGCAGCGCGCGGTCGCCTGCTTCGAAGACGCGCTCGCGGAGGACAAGCGCGACGTGGCCGCGCTGCAGGCGTTGGTCGAGCTGCACGCGCAGGCTGGGCAGCCGGAGCGCGCGCTCGAATGCCAGCGGCGGCTCGCAAAGCTCACGCGCAGCGAGCGGGGCGGACGCGAGGCGCTGCTCTACGTCGAGCTCGCGAGAGCGGAGCACGCAAACGGCCGCCACGACGAGGCGCTGCGCGCGGCGAAGCGCGCGCTGCGCGCGGATCGGCGCTGTGCGGCCGCGTGGCTGCTGGTTGGAGATCTCGAGGCCGAGCGCGGCCGCGCGAAGGCGGCGCTCGCGGCCTGGTGCGAGGCGCCGCGCGCAGATCGCGCGAGCGGGGCCGGGGTGTACGCGAGGCTCGAGGCCACGTATGCAACGCTCGGCCGGGCGCGCGAGTTCGAGACCTACCTGCTCCGGCTGCTCGACGAGCAGCCGGACGATGCGCGCGCTCGACGCGCGCTCGCGACTGCGCTCGCGGCGAGGGGCGGGATCGACGAGGGCATCGGGCACTTGAATCAGCTGCTCGCGCGCAACCCGGACGATCTCGGTGCGCGGGCGGCGTTGGGACGCATTCTGCTGTCGGACGGTCGGCTCGAAGACGCGGCGCGCGAGTTCGAGCAGCTGATGGCGGCGCTCGATCGACTCGGGCTGACCGGCTCCGCGGAGAAGCCCGAGTGACGCGCGCTTCGCACGATACGCCGATGATGCGCCAGTACCTGGCCGTGAAGGCGCGGCATCCCGACGCGATCGTCTTCTACCGGATGGGCGACTTCTACGAGATGTTCCTCGCGGACGCCGAGCTCGCGGCGCCGCTGCTCGACATCGCGCTCACCACGCGCGATCGCGGTAAGCCGGACGCCGTTCCGATGTGCGGCGTGCCCGTACACGCGGCGGATGCGCACATCAAACGGCTTGCGGATCTGGGTCATCGGGTCGCGATCTGCGAGCAGGTCGAGCGGCCGAGCGCTGCCGCGGGCCGGCGCCTCGTGAAGCGGGAAGTCGTCGAGGTGATCACGCCCGGGCTCGTCGGCAGCCCCGACGGCATCGAGGCCACGCGCGAGCTCTGCGTCGCCGCGCTCGATCCCGGGCCGCCGGTGGGGCTCGCGATCCTCGAGGCTTCGACGGGCGAGTTCCGCTGCACCGAGGTCGACGGCTCGGCGTCGCCACTGCCCGTCGCGATCGTCGAGGAGCTCGAGCGGGTCGAGCCGCGGGAGATCCTGCTGCCGAGCGGTCAGACCGCGCTCGCCTCTGTGCTCGCGAAGCGCGTGCCGACCGCGTCGCACACGCTCGTTCCCGAGTCGTCGTACGACCCCAAGGCGATCCCAGCGAGCATCGAAGGCTTCGACCCCTCGCGCCCCGATGCCGCGACGCGCGCCGCGGCGGCGCTCGTGCGCTACGTCGCCGACCACCAGCCGTTCGCGCTCCCGCAGCTGAATCGGCTGCGTCGCTACCGGCTCAGCGATGCGATGCTCCTCGATGCGGCGACCCTCGATCACCTCGAGCTGTTTCGCAACGGCGAAGACGGCGGTCGCGCCCGGACCCTGATCGCGCGCATCGACGTGTCCGCCACGCCGCTCGGCGCGCGGCGCCTCGCGCGCTGGCTCGCCTATCCGCTCGTCGGCGCCGCGGCGATCGCCGCGCGTCAGGACGCGGTGGCGGGCCTTGCGGAGCGCGATCGCCTGCGCGCGCGCGTGCGGGACGCGCTGAAGCCCGTGCGCGATCTCGAGCGCCTGCTCGCGAAGGCCGCGCGACCGAGCGCGACGCCGCGCGATCTCGCTGCGCTGCGCGCGTCGCTCGAGGCGCTGCCGGGCCTGCGCGGTGCGCTCGAGTCGCACGACGAGGAGCTGCTGCCGACCGCCTCGTTCGATCCGGCAGGCTTCGTC
>DASPGF010000452.1:0-3275 GCA_035620755.1 Myxococcota bacterium | reverse complement strand
GACAGGGCAGCGACGTGCACCGGCTGGTCGAAGGCCGCGCGCTGATCCTCGGTGGTGTCGAGATCCCGTTCGGGCGCGGCCTCGAGGGCCACTCGGACGGCGACGCGCTGCTGCACGCGGTCGCGAGCGCGCTGCTCGGAGCGCTTGGCGATGGAGACCTCGGCCGCCACTTCCCGTCGTCGGATCCGAAGCTCGCGG
This sequence comes from Myxococcota bacterium, assembly GCA_035620755.1. Classification (GTDB taxonomy): domain Bacteria; phylum Myxococcota_A; class UBA9160; order UBA9160; family SMWR01; genus JACZVU01. The sequence continues at coordinate 3,077 of DASPGF010000452.1, read as the reverse complement.
GCATCGCGAGCACGGCGATCCTCGCGCGCGTCGCCGAGCGCATGCGCGAGCGCGGCTTCCGGCTCGCCAACCTCGACGCGACGATCGTCGCGCAGGCGCCGCGCCTCGCGCCGCACCTCGACAAGATGCGCGCGGTGATCGCCGACGTGCTCGGCGTCGACGCCGATCGCGTGAACGTCAAGGTGACGAGCACCGACGAGCTCGGCGCGATCGGCCGCGGCGAGGGCATCGCCGCGCAGGCGGTGGCGCTGCTCGTCGAAGCGGACGCGCGCGGGTGAAGCCGCTCGTCCTCTACGACACGCGCACGCGCAGCAAGCGCGCCTTCGAGCCGCTCGAGGCCGGACACGCGCGCGTCTACACCTGCGGGCCGACCGTCTATGCGCCGCAGCACATCGGCAACCTGCGCTCGCAGATCTTCGCGGATCTGCTCAAGCGCGCGCTTCTCGCGCAGGGCCTTCGCGTCACCCACGTGATCAACGTGACGGACGTCGGCCATCTCACCGACGACGCGGACGCGGGCGAGGACAAGATCGAGCGCGCCGCGGCCGAGCGCGGCCAGAGCGCCGCGCAGATCGCCCAGCAGTACACCGCGCAGTGGCTGCGCGACCGCGAGCGAGTCGGCTGCCTGCCGCCCGAGGTGCTCTGCAAGGCCACCGACCACATCGCCGAGCAGATCGCGATGATCGAGGCTCTCGAGCAGAAGGGCTTCACCTACCGCATCGAGGACGGCATCTACTTCGACACGACCAAGTTTCCGCGCTACGCGGAGTTCGCGCGGCTCGATCTCGACGCGCAGCGCGGCGGCGCGCGCATCGGCGGCGTGCCGGGCAAGCGGAACCCCGCGGACTTCGCGCTCTGGAAGTTCCCGCCGCCGTCCGTTCGACGCCAGCAGGAGTGGGATTCGCCGTGGGGGCGGGGCTTCCCGGGCTGGCACATCGAGTGCTCCGCGATGAGCCGGCGCTTCCTCGGCCGCCGCTTCGACATCCACACGGGCGGCGTCGACCACATCGCGGTGCACCACACCAACGAGATTGCGCAGAGCGAGTGCGCGGACGACGTCCATCCCTGGGTGCAGTTCTGGATGCACGGCGAGTTCCTCGATTTCCGCGGCGAGAAGATGTCGAAGTCGACCGGCAATCTCTGCCTGCTCGACGACCTGGTGGAGCGCGGCATCGCGCCGCTCGCATTTCGCTACTTCAGCCTGCAGGCCCACTACCGCCAGCAGCAGACCTTCGCGCCCGAGGCGATCGACGCCGCGGCCACGGGCTACGACCGGCTCGTCGCGAGCGCGGCCGAGCTGCGCGCGGCCCCGGCGCAGGGCGAGACCGGCGCGTCCGCGCCGCTGCGCGAGCGCTTCTGGGAAGCGGTGCGCGACGACCTCAACGCGCCGCGCGCGCTCGCGGTGGCCTGGGAGGCGGCGCGCAGCGAGAAGATCTCGGCCGGCGAGCGCGGGTCGCTGCTGGGCGACTTCGACCGCTTCCTCGGCCTCGACCTCGGCGCCGCGCGGCCGCGCGCGAGCGCGAGCGCGAGTGGCAGCGACCCGCGCATCGACGCGCTCGTCGCCGAGCGCGAGGCCGCGCGCGCGCGGCGCGACTTCGCGGAATCGGATCGGATTCGCGCCGTGCTCGCCGCCGAGGGCATCGCGATCGAGGACACGCCCGCGGGGCCGCGCTGGAGGCGCTCGTGAGCTTCGAGTCGAGCCGCTCGACCCATGGAAGCGCTGCGGTGCGACGCGCGCCGATCCACGAGGATCTCGCCGAGAGGAAGTTTCGACTGGTCTCGGAGTTCAGCCCGAAGGGCGATCAGCCCGAGGCGATCCGCGCGCTCGTCGAGGGCGTGCGGCGCGGCGATGCGCACCAGACGCTGCTCGGCGTCACGGGCAGCGGCAAATCGTTCACGATCGCGTGCGTGGTCGAGCAGCTCAACCGCCCCACGCTCGTGATGGCGCCCAACAAGACGCTCGCCGCGCAGCTCTACTCGGAGTTCCGCGAGCTGTTCCCCGAGAACGCGATCGAGTACTTCGTCTCGTACTACGACTACTACCAGCCCGAGGCCTACATCCCCTCGTCGGACACCTACATCGAGAAGGACTCGTCGATCAACGACGAGATCGACAAGCTGCGCCACTCGGCGACCCACTCGCTGCTCACGCGCCGCGATGTGCTGGTGGTCGCGAGCGTGTCGTGCATCTTCGGCCTCGGCGCGCCCGAGACCTATGGCGAGATGCACGCCTACGTCGAGGCGGGAATGCCGCTCGTGCGCGACGATCTGCTGCGCCGGCTCGTCGACATGCTCTACGAGCGAAACGATGTCGACTTCCACCGCGGCACGTTCCGTGTGCGCGGCGACGTCGTCGAGGTGTTCCCGCAGTACGAGGCCGACCGCGCGATCCGCATCGAGTTCTTCGGCGACGAGGTGGAGTCGATCGCCGAGATCGATCCGCTGCGCGGCAAGGCGATCTCGCGGCCGCGCCGCGCGATGATCTACCCCGCGAGCCACTACGTGGCGACGCGCGAGACCGTTCGCACGGCGATCCAGGGCATCCAGGGCGAGCTGCAGCAGCGCATCGCGCAGTTTCGCGCGGCCAACAAGCTGCTCGAGGCGCAGCGCATCGAGCAGCGCACGCTCTACGACATCGAGATGCTCAGCGAGATGGGCTTCTGCCACGGCGTCGAGAACTACTCGCGCTGGCTCGACGGCCGCGACGCCGGAGAGACCCCGAGCACGCTATTCGACTACTTCCCGGACGACCTGCTGGTCGTGCTCGATGAGAGCCACATCACGGTTCCGCAGGTCGGCGGGATGTTCCGCGGCGACCGCGCGCGCAAGGAGACGCTCGTCGAGTTCGGCTTCCGGCTGCCCTCGGCGCTCGACAACCGCCCGCTGCGCTTCGAGGAGTGGGAGGCGCGCGCGCCGCAGCGCATCTATGTCTCCGCGACGCCGGCCGAGTACGAGCTCGAGCGGAGCGGCGGCGTGGTGGTGGAGCAGATCATCCGCCCGACCGGGCTGACGGATCCGGAGGTGGAGCTGCGACCGGCGAGCGGACAGGTGGACGATCTCCTGGGCGAGATTCGCGC
>DASPGF010000451.1:0-3191 GCA_035620755.1 Myxococcota bacterium | reverse complement strand
CGACGACGGATCCGTCGCCTCGATCAGGGAGGCCGTCTCATCCGGGCGCAGCACGCGCGGCAGCCGGCGCTCGAAGCGCGGGGTCGACACGCCCTGCAGCGGGTCGCCGCCTTCCGGGCCCGACACTCCATGGTGACGGAGCAGGCGCCGCACCGAAACCAGGCAGCGCGCGCGGCTGCGCGCGGCGAGGCCCTCGCGGTCGAGTGAGCGGCTGAACGCGACGAGATGATCGCGCCGGATCGAGCCGACTCCGCGCACCCCCGCGCCGCGCAGGAACGCCGCGAAGCGCGCGAGGTCGCGTCCGTAGGCGTCGACGGTGCGCGGCGACAAGCCCCGCTCGATCGAAACGTGGGTCAGGAATGCATCGACCGCTGTCTCGAGCGATCTTCCCTCACCCGGCGTCGTCATCCGGATCCCGTCGCATCGCGGCTCACCCCGGCGCGCGAAGCCGCTCGCCGCCGCGCGCCCGAGCCGAGCGCGACCGCGCGCGCGCGGCTCACCGCGCCGCCTGCTGCGCGAGCTTCGCGCCCCCATCCCGGTATCGCTCGACGCCGGTTGCAATCTGCGTCGCCACGGAATCCAGATAGCCGCCGTCGCGCAGGCGCTGGGCATCCGCGTGATTGGTCAGAAATCCCGTCTCGACGAGGATCGCGGGCATGTTCGACAGGAACAGCACGTAGAACGGCCCCTTCTTCGCGCCGAGATCCTGGATCTTCCCGTAGCGGGAGGGCAGCGAATCGGCGAGCTGCCCCTGGACGAGCGAAGCGAGCTGGCGTGAATACGGCGACAGCTCGTCGATGCGCAGCTTTGCGAGCGTCCGGTGCAACTCGTCGAGCTGATCGCGGGAGATGCCGTTCTCGCGCATCGCGACGCGCAGGCTGTGCCGTTCGTGGTTCGCATCGGGGTAGTAGGTCTCGATTCCCTGGGCGGAGCGCCGCGGCGCGGCGTTGGCGTGCAGCGAGATGAAGACGTCACCGTTGGCTCCCTCCGCGATCGCCGTGCGCTCTTCGAGGCTGAGCGCGCGGTCGTGGTCGCGCGTGGTGACGACCGAGAAGCCGAGCGCTCGCAGCTTCGCGGTGAGCAGCTTCGACAATCGCAGCGTGACGTCCTTCTCGCGCAGCCCGCCCACGCCGATCGCGCCGGGGTCCGAGCCGCCGTGGCCCGCATCGATGACCACGGTTCGCACCGCGCGCGCATCCGGAGGCAGGCGGTCGTTGCGCTCGGCACCGGGTACGTTCGCGCCGCGGCCCGGCTCGCGCGCACCGTAGACGTCGATCACGAGCCGGTGCGGGTGCGTGAGCGTGAGCAGGCGGTGGTGGCCGTAGTCCTCGACGTCGATCACGATGCGCGCCGAGCGCAGCGTGGTCTGGCCGAGCCGCACCGAACGCAGCAGGCCGTCTCCGACGGGAATCCCCGATTTGTAGGAGCGGCCGACCCAGATTCCCGGGAGATCGAGATACAGGCGTTCGCCCTTGTTCGCCGCGGGGTCGGCCGGGAGATACTTGACTTCGGTGTCGACCGGTGCGGACAGCTCGACGACCACGCGCGTGTAGTCCGCATACGACCAGTGGCGCACATCCTCCACGTCGGCCATTCCGCGCGGTCGGCTCACGCCGAGCGCGATCGGCGCGAGCGCGACGCACACCAGCAACGCGCGCCAGCGGGCCATCACTTCGCCCCGTCGCGCAGCTGCGAGAGCAGGCGCGACAGCAGCTGCAGCGCCTCGAGCGGCGTGGTGCGCTCGGGATCGAGCTGCTCGAGCTCGCGCAGCGTCGCACGCTCGCGAGCCTCGAGCGCCTCGCTCGGCGCGTGGAACAAGCTCGGCTGAGCGGGCTGCGCGCCGTCGGCCGCGCGCGACGAGTAGGCGATGCGCGGCCGACCGCGTTCGTCGCGCTCGCCGCCGTCGAGGTTGGCGAGGATCGCGCGCGCGCGCGCGATCACCGGCTCCGGAAGGCCCGCGAGGCGCGCGACCTGGATTCCGTAGGATCGATTCGCCGCGCCCGGCGCGAGTCGGCGCAGGAAGATGACCTCGTCGCCCCACTCGCGCGCCTCGAAGTGGGCGTTCGACACGTGCGCCTTGGTGCTCGCGAGATCCGCGAGCTCGTGATAGTGAGTCGCGAGCAGCGTGCGCGCGCCGAGCTGCGGTGCATCGTGGAGGTGCTCGGCGACCGCCCACGCGATCGACAGGCCGTCGAACGTGCTCGTGCCGCGGCCGATCTCGTCGAGGATGACGAGGCTGCGCGGCGAGGCCGCAGCGAGGATCTCCGCGGTCTCGCGCATCTCGACCATGAACGTCGACTCGCCGCGAGCGAGCCGGTCGCCGGCCCCGACGCGCGTGAACACGCGATCGACGATTCCGATGCGCGCGCTCTCCGCGGGCACGAAGCTGCCCATCTGCGCGAGCAGGACGATCAGCGCGACCTGTCGCAGGTAGGTGCTCTTGCCGGACATGTTCGGGCCCGTGAGAACCAGCATCCGCGTCGCCTCGGCATCGAGCTGCGTGTCGTTCGGCACGAACTCGGCGTGCCCGCGCGCGCGGAGCAGCGGCTCGATCACGGGATGGCGGCCGCCGCGGATCTCGAGCAGCAGGCTCTCGTCGACGCGCGGCCGCACCCAGCCGTCCCGGCGCGCGATCTCCGCGAGCGACGCGAGCGCGTCGAGCGTCGCGACGTCGTCGGCCGCCGCGCGGATCGCAGCCACTCGCTCCAGCACGGCGCTGCGAAGCGCCTCGAACAGGCTGCGCTCGAGAGCCGCCGCCCGCTCGACGTCGCCCCGCAGCCCGGCTTCGACGCGCCGCAGCTCGGCGGTCGTGAAGCGCTCGGCGTTGGCGAGCGTCTGCTTCCGCTCGTAGTCGCCAGGTACACGCGATAGGTTCGCCTTGCTGACTTCGATCCCGTAGCCGTGCACCGGGTGGAAGCGAACCTTGAGCGCTGCGATCTGCGTGCGCTCGCGCTCGCGCGCCTCGAAGCCCGCGATCCAGTCGCGGCCCTTGTCGGTGCCGTCGCGCAGCGCATCGAGCTCCGAGCGGAAGCCCTCGCGGATGTAGCCCGTCTCGTTCGCGCCGCGGGATCCCCTCGCGATCGCGGGCGGGTCGTCGATCAAGCCATCGCGCAGCAGCGCCGCGAGGTCCGCGAGCGCGTCGGACGCGGCGACGAAGGCCGCGGAATCGAACGACGCGGTCGGCAGCAGCG
>DASPGF010000450.1:0-6314 GCA_035620755.1 Myxococcota bacterium | reverse complement strand
TTCGCGGAAGCGAAGATCACGGGGAAGTCGAGCTGCTCGTCACCCGCGCCCAGATCGACGAGCAGATCGAAGACCTCGTCGACCACCTGCTCGGCGCGCTGCTCGGGCCGATCCACCTTGTTGATCACCACGAGCGGCCGCAGGCCGCGCGCGAGCGCCTTGCCGAGCACGAAGCGCGTCTGCGGCATCACGCCGTCGACCGCGTCGACGAGCAGCAGCACGCTGTCGACCATGCCGAGCACCCGCTCCACCTCGCCGCCGAAGTCGGCGTGGCCGGGCGTGTCGACGAGGTGGATGCGCACGCCCTCGAACACGATCGAGGTCTCCTTGGCGTGGATCGTGATGCCGCGCTCGCGCTCGAGATCCTCGCTGTCCATCACGCGCTCGGCGACTTCCTGGTTCTCGCGGAACGAGCCGGTCTGGCGCAGCAGGCCGTCGAGCAGCGTCGTCTTGCCGTGGTCGACGTGCGCGATGATCGCGAGGTTTCGCAGGTCTTTGCGGGGCTGTGTGGTCATGGGCGCGCGCAACCTAGCAGAGGAATCGGATCCAGGGCGGGAGGGAATTCTAGTGCATTCCGTGCGGACGCAGCGGAATCCTGCAGCGACACGCGAGCCCGGTGCGGCGCCGCACTCGCCCCTAAGGATGGGCAGCGGGTCGCCCGAAGAGGCGGATGCAGCGGGCCCGCGCGCCGAGCCGGCTCCTCCATCGGGAGCCGCCGCACGAGGCCCGCAACAAGCCTATTCGAGCGAGGTGGATGATGGTTCGATTCGCGACGGGGGGGTCTCGGTGCCGCTGGCTGGGCGCGCTGTTGGGGTCGGTCGCGCTGTTTACCGGCTGCGCGTCGAGCGCGCCGCAGGATTCGCTCGAGGACGGCGTCGCCGCCTACCGCGAGGGCCGCACCTCCGACGCGGAGCTGATCTGGCTCGAGGCGCTCCATGAAGCCGAGGCGATGGGCGAGGACGACCCGCGGCTCGCGCAGAGCCTGTTCGCGCTGTCGAACCTCGCGATCCACCAGCAGCGCTTCGACGAGGCGAAGTCGCTGCTCGAGCGCTGGCTCGAGATCCAGGAGCAGCGCCACCAGATCGGGGACGTGACGTTCGCGCAGGGCGTCGAGGCGCTCGCGGGCGTCCACATGGTGCAGGGCAACTTCGTGCGCGCGTCCGAGCTCTACGCGCGCGCGCTGGAGATCCGCGAGAACGACACGAGCGACGACAACGTCGCGCTCGCCGAGACGCTCGAGCAGCTCGCGAACGCCTACGAGGCCCAGGGGCGGCGCGACGAAGCGACACCGCTCTACGAGCGCGCGATCTCGATCCGCGAGGAGGTGCTCGGGAAGTACGACAAGACGCTCGCGGACAGCCTGCACAACTTCGCGGTCGTCAACCACGATCGCGGCGACCTCGGCGCAGCCGAGAAGCTCTACCTGCACGCGCTCGACATCCTCGAGGTAAAGACCGGCGCGCAGGATCTGCTCGCCGCGAAGGTGCTGACCAACCTCGGCTCGCTCTACCGCGTGACGGGCCTGTACCCCGAGGCGCTCGAGGTGCTCGACCGGGCGCGCGCGATCCGCGAGACGCAGCTCGGCGAGCGCCATGTGGAGACCGCCGAGACGATCAACGAGATTGCAGCCGTCTACGCCCACCAGCGGCGCCTCGACGAGGCGCTCGCGCTCCACACCCAGGCGCTCGAGATCCGCCAGAACGCCTATGGCTACGAGAGCCGCAGCGTGGCCTCGACGCTCAACAACATCGCGCTCGTCCACCAGTACCTCGGCCACTACGACGAGGCCGAGAAGCACTTCAACGAGTCGCTGACGATCCGCACCAAGCTGCTCGGGTCGCGCCACCGCAAGGTGGCCGCGGTCCACAACAACCTCGGCGTGCTCCACAAGCAGCGCGGCGACTACGCGGCCGCCGAGGCCTCGCACCGCATCGCGCTCGACATCGAGCAGGAGGTGCTCGCGCCGAACCACCCCGAGACCGGCATGACGCTCCACAACCTCGGCGACGTGCTGCTGCTGCAGCGCAAGTTCGACGAGGCCGGGCCCGTGCTCGACCGCGCGCTGACCATCAAGCAGGTCGCGTTCGGCCCCGAGCACCGCCACGTCGCGGAGACGCTCGCCGCGCTCGGCTCGCTGAACATCTCGCGCAACGAATACGCGGCCGCGAGCCAGGCGCTCGAGCGCGCGCTCAAGATCTGGTCGACCGCGCCGCCCGACGCGCCGCTGACCCTCGCCGAGGCGCTCGCGAACCTCGCGCTGCTGCGCCAGACGCAGTCGCGCCACGCCGACGCCGTCGCGCTCTACGGCCAGGCGATCCCGATCTTCGAGAAGGAGCTCGGCATCCACAGCCAGAGCGCGACGCGCGCGCGCTACAACCAGGCCTCGAGCTGGGCCGCGCAGCGCAACTACAGCACCGCGATCACGCTGTATCAGCGCGTGCTCGAGATCGAGACACAGCGCGGTGACGACAACCCGGCGATCGCGGAGCCGCTCGTGGGCCTCGCGACCGTGCACCTCGAGATGGGCCTCTACGGCAACGCGCAGGAGTACTACGAGCGCGCGATCGCCATCCTCGAGAAGGGCCAGCCCGTCGAGACACGCGCGCTCGCGTTCAGCCTCGGTGGGCTCGCGCAGTGCCTGATCCACCAGGGCCACATGGCGCAGGCGGAGCCGCACTACGTGCGCGCGATCGCGATGCTCGAGGCTGCGAAGCGCGTGAACCTGCGCGAGCTCGGCGCGCTGATGGCGAACCTCGCCTCGATCTACTCCGCGACCGGTCGCACCGAGCAGGCCGAGTCGCTCTACGAGCGCGCGCTCGAGATCCTCACCCAGGCCTACGGCTCGAAGCACGAGGTCGTCGCGCGCGTCGTCTACGAGCTCGCCGAGACGCGCCAGGCGCTCGGCAAGAAGGTCGACGCCGAGGAGAGCTACCGCATCACGATCGCGATTCGCGAGGAGCGGCTCGGCCGCGACCACCCCGACCTCTCCGAGCCGCTCAACGGGCTCGGCAGCCTGCTGCTCGAGCGAAGCGAGTACGCGGCCGCGGAGGCGCTGTTCCGGCGCTCGATCGCGATCCAGGAAGCCACCGACGCGCCCGACCAGCTCGAGCTCGCGCGCAGCCTGCGCCAGCTCGGCGACGTGTTCGAGCGCCAGCAGTCGTACCAGAACGCGCAGGCGCAGTACGAGCGCGCACTCCCGCTGCTCGAGTCGAGCTCGCGGCGCGACGACCTCGAGTACGCGCTGCTGCTGCGCGACCTCGGCCAGATCTACGCCGCGCAGCACGACCTCGAGCGCGCCGAGAAGCGCCTCGCACAGGCAATCGCGATCCTCGAGCCGAAGCTCGGCGCGAGCGATCTCGAGCTGCTCGAGGCGCGCACGAGCTACGAGACGGTTCGCCGCTCGCTCGACATCGTGCCCGCCTCCGCCGGGGGGCTCTGAGCTCCGCGGCGGCTGCGACGACTCGGCAGGTCCCGGCTCCCCCGGCGCCGCGCGCGGCGCGCGCACCAGCACGCGGTACCAGTGCCGAAACGCCTCGACGAGGATGATCGCCGCGCACGCGATCATCACCACCGTCAGCAGGCAATTGACATATCCCTGCGTCGCCGTGGCGGGGTTCAGGGTGAGCGGCCAGAAATTGCCCACGATGTTCATCCAGCCCGCGCTCAGCGTCGTGGCGGCCACGAAGAGCATCGGCACGACCGTCACCCACGCGTAGCGCGCTCTTCCCGAGTTGATGATCACGCTCGTCGCGACCGCGAGCGCGACGGCCGCGAGCAGCTGGTTCGCGGTGCCGAACATCGGCCAGATCGTGCTGATGCTGCCGGTCCAGATGAAGTACGCCCAGGCGAACACGATCAGTCCCGTCGAGATCAACGTGCCCGGCAGCCAGTCGGCCCTCTCGAACGGCCTCCACACCCTCCCGCCGAACTCCTGCAGGATGAAGCGCGCCACACGCGTCCCGGTGTCGATCGTCGTGAGGATGAACAGCGCCTCGAACATGATCGCGTAGTGGTACCAGTAGGACATCAAGCCCTTCATGCCGGGGATGCCCGCGAAGATCTGCGCGAAGCCGATCGCGAGCGAGACTGCACCGCCGGGCCGGCCCGCGATGCTCTCGCCGACCTCGCGCGAGAGCTCGTCGAGGCTCACGGGGGAGAGGCCGAGCTGCGCGAACTTCTCGGGCGTGAGGTTGATCGCGAAGTAGTCGGCGGGAAACAGCGAGCTCGCGGCGATCAGCGAGACGATGCCGACGATCCCCTCCATCAGCATCGCGCCGTAGCCGATCATCCTCGCCTGCGATTCCTTGTCGAGCATCTTCGGCGTGGTGCCAGACGACACCAGCGAGTGAAAGCCGGAGATCGCGCCGCACGCGATCGTCACGAACACGAACGGGAAGATCTTGCCGGGGATGATCGGGCCGCCGCCGTGAATGAACTCCGTGACCGGCGGCATCATGATCTCGGGAGAGACGACGACCACGCCGAGGATCAGCGCGGCGATCGTGCCGATCTTCATGTAGGAGCTCAGGTAATCGCGCGGGCACAGCAGCAGCCACACCGGCAGCACCGAGGCGACGAACCCGTACACCGCGATGCTGATGATGATCCCCTCGCGCGACAGCGTGAAGGTCTCCGCGAGTGCTGACTGCGGAACGAAGCTGCCCGCGATCACGGCCGCGAACACGCCCACGACCCCGATCAGGCTGGCCTCGCCGATGCGGCCGGGACGGATGCGGTACATCCAGAGCCCGACGAAGAGCGCGATCGGGATCGTCAGCGCGATCGTGAACGCGCCCCACGAGCTCTCGCGCAGCGCGTTGACGACCGCAAAGCCGAGGCCCGCCAGCGCGATCACCACGATGATCAGGATGGCGATCGACCCGACCAGGCTCGCGAGCGGGCTGATCTCCGCGCGCGCGATCTCGGCGAGCGATTTCCCGCCTCGGCGCACCGACGCGGCGAGAATCATGAAATCGTGTACCGCGCCGCCGAGGCACACGCCGATCAGCAGCCACAGGAAGCCCGGCAGGAAGCCGAACTGCGCGGCGAGCACGGGTCCGATCAGCGGCCCGGCTCCGGAGATGGCCGCGAAGTGGTGGCCGAACAGCACCCACTTGTTGGTCGGGTGGTAGTTCTGGCCGTCGTTGAGCGCGTGCGCGGGGGTGATGCGCGAGTCGTCGAGCGCGACCACCTTGGCGGCGAGGAACGCGCTGTAATAGCGATAGGAGATCGCCATCACGAGCAGTGCGCCGAGAATGAACGGCAGCGCATTCATCGCGGGTCGGGTCCGAGGTCGACTCTAGGCACGGCGATCGGACTTTCCCAGAGAATCCGGCTCCGGGCAACCGACCCGGATCGGCTCCGGACTAGGCGTCGATGCGGCGGTACTTGATGCGGTGCGGCTGGTCGGCGTCCGCGCCGATCCGTCGCTTGCGGTCGGCTTCGTACTCCTGGTAGTTGCCCTCGAACCATTCGACGTGGCTGTCGCCCTCGAACGCGAGGATGTGGGTCGCGATCCGGTCGAGGAACCAGCGGTCGTGCGAGATCACGACCACGCAGCCCGAGAAGCCGAGCAGCGCGTCCTCGAGCGCGCGCAGCGTGTCGACGTCGAGGTCGTTGGTCGGCTCGTCGAGCAGCAGCACGTTGCCCTCCTGCTGCAGCACCTTCGCGAGCTGCACGCGGTTCCGCTCGCCGCCCGAGAGCATGCCCACGAGCTTCTGCTGGTCCGTGCCCTTGAAGCCGAACGAGCTCACGTAGCCGCGCGAGCTGATCTCGCGGCGCCCGATCGCGATCTTCTCGTTGCCGCCGCTGATCTCCTGCCAGACGCTGCGCTTCGCGTCGAGCGAGGCGCGACTCTGATCCACGTAGGCGATCTTCACGGTCTCGCCGAGCCGCAGCTCGCCCGCGTCGGGCTTCTCGGCGCCGACGATCATCCGGAACAACGTCGTCTTGCCCGTGCCGTTCGCGCCGATCACGCCGACGATGCCGCCGCGCGGCAGCGAGAAGCTCAGCTCGTCGAACAGCAGCCGGTCGCCGTAGCCCTTGCGCAGCTTCTCGGCCTGCACGACCACGTCGCCGAGCCGCGGCCCGGGCGGGATCGCGATCTCGACCGTCTCGGGCAGACGGCTCTCGTCCTCGGCGCGCAGCTTGTCGTAAGCGGCGAGTCGCGCCTTGTTCTTGGCCTGGCGCGCGCGCGGCGCCATGCGCACCCACTCGAGCTCGCGCGCGAGCGTGCGCTGGCGCGCGCCGGCCTGCTTCTCCTCGATCGCGAGGCGCTGCTCCTTCTGCTCGAGCCACGACGAGTAGTTGCCCTT
>DASPGF010000449.1:0-2494 GCA_035620755.1 Myxococcota bacterium | reverse complement strand
CGGCCGCCCCCGGTCGCCCCGATTCGAGCGCGCCGTTCTGCGGCTGCTCGCCGGGCGCCGGCTCGCGGCTGAGCACGTCGGCCGCACCCACCGTGCGCGCGTCGCCGACCGAGAGCGCGATCGGGAGCGAACGCGTGGTCTGGAAGCGCTGCGATGCGGGGTCGAACCACGCGTACTCGAGCGCTGGAATCTCGCGCACCCGAGGATCGATCACGCGCACGCTCGTCGTGAAGCGCTTGACGCCATCCTCGACGCTCCCCGCAACCTCGCCTTCCGCGACGCGGAACGACTCGCGCGGAAGCATCCCCTCCGCGTCGAGCCGCGGCAGTGCCGCCGTCTCGAGGTTGCCGTCGCCGCGCAGCTCGAAGCGCAGCGCGATCGGCTCGCCGACCTTCACGACCGTGCGGTCCGCCGAGACCGTGAGCGCGAAGCCCGACCCCACCGCGCCCGCAAAGCTCGGCGGCGTATTCGCGGCGGGAATCGGCTTCACGTCGATCTCGCGCGCCGCGTCGATGGATCGCCACTTGCGCAGCTGCGTCGGGCGCCGCCCCCCGAACAGGTCGCGCGTGAATCGAACCCCTTCCTCGACGTCGAGCGTCGCCGCGGGAATCGCGAGCGTGCCTGCACGCAGCGGCACCGCGAGGCGCCGGATCTCGACGCTGAGATAGGCCTCGCCGTCGCGCGTCTCCTCGCGCGCGATCCCGAGCATCGCGACGCTGCCACTCGGGGTCTGCACCTCGAGCTTGGTGGTTCCCGCACCCTCGGACGGCTCGAGGAACTGGAAGCTGTCCGTCATGCCGAAAAGCGGCACGCGCAGCGCGTATTGATGCAGGTTCTCGCGGAGGCTTCCTTTGAGGCGGAAGCGCAGCGCCACGGGAACGCGCTCTCCGACATACACGGGTGTAGATGGCAGCTCGAGCTCGACGCTCATCTGGTCACTCGTGGGGAGCTTCCGGAAATCGAGCTGCAGCGAGCGGCTCGACGCGCGGCGCCCCTGCTGGGCGACCGCGAACGGGCCGATCGAGAGCGGTCCGGGATCGTCCACCTGCAGCTGGTAGACGAACGTGAAGGTCACCTGCTTGCTGCGCTGCACCTGGCCGTTGATGATCGAGATCGATGTGCTCACGCTCGGCCGCACGCCCGCCGCGACGAGCTCGCCGCGCTCGGGCGACGCGAAGGCGATCGTCGGCGCGGGATCCTCGTCGAAGCCCTCGGCGACCACGTGGATCTCGACCGGCTCGCCCGCGTAGTGCGGCGCGGGTGTGGCCTCGACGCGCACGGTCTGGGCCTGCGCCGAGCCGACACCGGCGAGCAGCAGCGCGAGTGGGCGGAAGCCTCTCACCAGAACCTCTACCAATCCCTGTCGACCGTCTCGTACGGCTGGCTCGCGCGCCGCTCGCGGTCGCGCTGCCGCTGCGCCTCGCGGTCACGCACCGCCTGCAGCAGCTGCGCGGGGTCGGCCGACTCGGGCGGCGCTGCGCGCTCGGGCTCGGCACCGGCTTTGCCGGCGTCGCCCGACGGCGGCGGCTCGCCCGGCTCGTCCTGCTCGCCCTGCGCGCCCGGCTGCGACGCGGAATCCGGGTCGCCCTGCTGCGGCTCGCCCTGCTCGGGTGGTACGAGTAGCGCAAGCGCGCGCTCGAGCTCGGCGAGCGCAGCCGCCTGCTGCTGCTGGCCGGGCGCGATCTGTGGCGGATCGTCCGCGAGGCTCGCGGTGGCGCTCTCCATCTCACCCTGCGCGAGCACTACGTGCTCGCCCGCCTCGCGCAGCCGCCGGTTGGTGTCGGCGGAATCCGGCTCCGCGCCGACCACGCCGCCCGCGCGATCCGACTGATCGGCGAGCGCGTGCGCGAGATCTCCCGCGCGGCTCGCGAGCGACCGCTGCCGCTCGCCCAGCGCGGCGGCGCGCGCGGCGAGCGCCTCGGGCTGCGCGGCCTCGAGCGCCGCCGCATCGCGAGTCTCATCGGCGAGCTCGAGCTGCTGCTCGGCGACCTCGCGCAGCGCCTCGACGATCGTGAAGAACAGCCGGCGCAAGGCCTCGAGGCGCTCGACCGCCACCCCGCTCGCCGCGTGTGCGTCGCGCCAGCGCGTGCGCTCGGCGGGCGCGAGCGCGCTCTCCACCGCATCCATGCTCGCGCGCGCCTCGGCGAGCAGCCGCTGCGCGACCTCGGCGCGCTCGGCCTCGAGCGCCTGCGCTTCGGCGTCAGCCTCGTCGGCGGGCGTACCCCCGGCTGCGCTCGCGACCGCCTCGAGCTCGCGCTCGATCCGCTGCGCGCGCGCGCCGTTTCGCTGCTGCAGCGCGCGCAGCGCGGGAAGATACTCGGCGCGTGCGGCGCGCGCGGCCTCGCTCTCGTCGCCGAGCTGCTGCTCGATGCGACGCTCGTCTGCGTAGGCGAGCTCGATCAAGCCGCGCAGCTCGAGGAACCACTCGCGCGCGTCCGCGAGAGCCGCGATGCCCTCGCGCTGCGGCTCGCGCGCGCTCTCGGGCGCGTCGGAC
>DASPGF010000448.1:0-4352 GCA_035620755.1 Myxococcota bacterium | reverse complement strand
AACGCGGGGCCGAACCTTCGCGCGGGAGCGCCGCCGGAACGTCGGCGGCCCACTGCGATTCGAGCGCACGCGCGAGCTCCTGGGCCAGCCGATCGAGAATGTTGTTCTCGCAGGCACCGGTGCCGCCGCGGCCCTTGATCTGCAGAACCGTCGCACCGCGCTCGCGCAGCACGAACAGCGCATTGCGAACATCGCCGCACGGGCCGCCGGCCTTCCGCGTGCCGAGCCTGGCTTCCAGCGCGAGATTGGCCTGGCGCAGATCGTCGGTGATCGCAAAGCCCGTCCGAGTGAGCGCACGGACGACGCTGTCGCGGTCGCGATTCGCCGAGACGATCAGCAGAGGCGTCTCGCGAAGCTTCAACGTGCCGACGAACTGAACCGTCGGTGCAACGTCCGAGATGCACGCGCCCAGTGCGATCGCGCCGATCGCGATCGTGACGTGAGGTCGGCGAATACTCGCTCCGTCGATCGGCAGGTGCGTGCGCTGCGACGCGCGCAGGGCGCACGCCCGGCCGATACTGGCCGAGATCGCGGCTCGCTGTCAATCGGGGATCCGCGGAGCGGGCCCGTTCGCCCCTCCCGATCCGTTCGCGCGGCGTGTCGCAGCCGAGCCGTGTGAAGCTCGTTCGATCCGGGGCGCCGAGGCTGGCCGGTGGCTGCGGTTCGGTTACGGTGACGGAGCCGGAATCCGACGCGTGCGATTCCGGCGTCGAAATTGCCGATGACCTCCGACAACACCGACCCCGTCGCGCACCGGCGAGCCTCTCGAGCTGGCTGGTACGCCGGCTTCTCGCTGCTCGCCGCGGCTCTCGCCTTCTTGTTGTTCGTCTGGATCCGCGAGCCCGCCGTGCCCGATCTGCCCGGCCGCGAGCTCGCTCCGCCTGCGGAGCCCGCAGCATCGCTCGCCTACCGATCCGAGGGGATCGGCGACTCGCCCGAAGGCCACCCGGTGATCACCCACGTCGCGATCGACGATCTCGATCGCGACGGCCTCTCCGACGTGATCGTGTGTGACGCGGCCGCCGACCGGGTGAGCTGGATCCGCCAGGAGCCGCTGGGCGTATTCACCGAGATTCCGCTCGGCGAGCCGATTCGCGCTCCGGCCCACGTCTCCGTAGACGACGTCAATCGCGACGGTCGCTCGGACCTGCTGGTCGCGAGCATGGGCGTGCTCGACCCCAACAACGATCGCATCGGGAAGGTGATCGCGCTCGAGAACCTCGGCGAAGGCCGCTTTCGCAATCGCGTGCTCGCAGAGAACACGCCGCGCGTGACCGACGTGCGCGCCGTCGAGCTGAACGGCGACGCCGAGCTCGATCTCGTGGTCGGCGCCTTTGGCTATTCCGACGGGGAGATCTGGTGGATGGAGGGGCTCGGCGACTGGAGGTTTCGCAGCCACGCGCTGCTCGAGCGATCGGGCACGATCATGACGCCCGTGGCGGACTTCGACCGCGATGGCCGGGCGGACTTCGCAGCGCTCGTATCGCAGGAGTGGGAGGAGGTGCACTGGTTTCGCAACCTCGGCGGCGGCGAGCTTCGCGATAGCGTGCTCTGGAAGTCGGACAACGAAGCTTGGAACAGCAGCGGCCTCGACGTCTGCGACGTCAACCGCGACGGGCTTCCGGATCTGATCTTCAGCAATGGCGACGGCTTCGAGACCGGCTTCGCGGGCCCTGCGCCGTGGCACGGTCTGCAGTGGCTCGAGAACCTCGGGGACGGGAGCTTCCGCTATCACCGCATCGGGGACATGCCGGGCTGCTACAGCCCGAGCTGCGCGGACCTCGATGGCGATGGCGACGTCGACATCGTCACGGTCTCGGCCTTCAACCACGTCCACGACGCGACGTCGGTCTGGATGACCGCGTGGCTCAACGACGGCCGCGAGCGCTTCAGCGCGCTGCCGCTCGCGCGCGAGCCGACGCGCCTGATCACGGTTGCCGCGGGCGACCTCGACGGCGACGGCACGCCGGAGCTCGTGACGGGTGGGCTTCACGCGTCTCCGCCCTACATCCTGATGAGCCGGGTGCTGCTCTGGCGGCGGCGCTGACGCGGATGCGATGCTAGGCCGGCAGACGCTATTCGGTGTGTCTCTCGCAGCTGCGATCGCGGTCGCGCTCGGGCTCGCGCTCCAGTCCTGGCGTAGCCAGCAGCGCCACGCGCAGGCGATCGCGGGCGTGCCGCGCATCCCGGATCTGCAGCGCTGGCCCGCCGACTTCGCTCGCGAAGTGCGCGACGCGAGCGCGGCGGTTCGCACGGCGCGCGACCCGCTCGAGCCGCTCGCGCGCCTCGCTGCTCTCTATTACGCGAACGCCTACGGCGCCGAGGCGAGCCAGGCGCTCGAGGCGCTGCGCGCCCTCGAGCCGTCCGAGCCGCGCTGGGCCTACCAGCTCGCGGACCTGCGGCTGCGAGTCGGGGATGCCGAGGCGGCCGAGCCCGAGCTGCGGCGAGCCCTCGAGCTCGCACCGGATTATCTGCCCGCGTGGTTTCGCCTGGCCGATCTGCTCGAGCAGCGCGGCGCGCTCGACGAGGCGCGCGAGTGCTACGCGCGCGCCGCTGCTGCGGCACCGCACGACGAGCGGGCTGCGTACTACCAGATTGCATTCGAGGCGCGGCATGGCGATCCGCGCGAAGCGCGCCGACGGCTCGTCGAGCTCGCCCGCGCGCATCCCGAGCTCACCGATCTGCAGCAGCAGGTCGCGGAGCTCGACGCGTCCGACGGAGCGCCGCGAGCCGCGGCGCCCGCGCGCGCGGCGGGCGCGACCGCGCCGCGTGAGATGAGCCATGAAGATCCGTGGATCGACGAGCTGAATGGCTACGGCTTCGACGTGCATCGGCTGAGCGTCCTCGCAGAGGAGGCGGCGCGCGAGCGGCGCTTCGAGGCCGCCGAGCAGCTGCTGCTGCGCGCGACGCGGATCGCGCCGGGCGAATCGAGCGCGTGGGAGCTGCTGCAGTCGATCTATCAGCAGATGGGCCGCCCCGACGAAGCGCTGCGCACCCTGGAAGCGGCGGTTGTCGCGATACCGGACGAGCCCAAGCTGCGCGCGCGCCAGTCGGAGCTGCTGAGCAGCCTGGGGCAGCCCGAGCAGGCGATCGCGCTGCTGCAAACGGCGCTGCAGCGCTGGCCCGACGAAGCCCAGCTGCACGCCGCGCACGGCGTCGCGCTCGGCATCGCGGGTCGACCCGAGCAGGCCGCGCGCGCTGCGCGAGGCGGTCCGCCGCGACCCGACGCTCGTCGAGGCGCAGCTCAACCTCGCGGTCGCGCTGCACGCGCTCGGCGATCGCTCGGCGTCTCGCGCTGCCGTGGAGCAGGCGCTCGCGATGCGCCCCGATTTCCCCGAAGCGCTCGCACTGCTCGCGAGCGTCGCGCTCGAGGGCGACGATCTCGAGACGGCCGAAGCCGCGCTGCATCGGCTGCTCGCGTTGCGCGCGGACGCGACCGCGCGCTCGCAGTTCGCCGCGCTGCAGCTGCGAAAGGGCGCTCGCGCGGAGCAGTCGGGCGACCGCGCGGCGGCGCGCGCCCACTACCGCGCAGGTCTGGAGCTCGCTCCGCGCCATGCGCCGCTGCTGCGCGCGCTCGAGCGCGTGCAGGCCGCCGAGCGCGCGGACGCAAACGCGCCTTCGGCCGCACCGCCGCTGCGTCGCGGAGCGGCCGCGCCGCCCAGCGCGCGAGCAACCGCACCGCAGCCGAAACGCCGCCGCCCACGGCCGCGTTCAGGCGATCGCCGACGCGCTCGCGATCACCTGACGGCGGCGCGGCCCTCGAAGTACGACTCGTAGATCGGCCAGCTGTAGTCGGCGATCGCGATTCCCGTCCGCAGGCCGACTTCGTTGTCGGTGCGGATGTGATAGCCGCCCCACAAGCGCGAGATCGCGGCCATCTCGGCGGTTGCGCTGAACGTCGGCAGCGGCAGCCGGATCTCCTTCGATGCGGGTACAGAGGTCGCGGGCTTGCCCTCCACGGCCTGCATCTGCGCGGTCGAGAACGCATCTTCCGTGAGCTCTCCGACGCGGCGGATCGCCACGGCGCCGAATGCGTCGCTGCCCGAGAACAGCGCGAGGATCCGCGCCGACGCGCCGCTCGCGGTCGCGTGCCCGGACGTGTAGCCGGGGAAGGGCGGCGTCACGAAGTTGGCGGGCGAATACGGATGCCACTCGGAGGCCGGCAGCTCGCCCGCACCCCGCCCCGGCCCGAGCCAGCCGTAGACTTCCTCGTTGGGGTAATAGAGCCGGACCCACCAGTAGGGTCGCGAGGTGTCGTAGAAGCGCTTGGTCTCCCAGCACGAGATGAACGCGTCGAGCACGATGTTGCTGATGCTGAAGAACAGCTTCACGTCCCGATCGAGGTCGTACGC
>DASPGF010000447.1:0-9273 GCA_035620755.1 Myxococcota bacterium | reverse complement strand
CAGCGGCAGAGTGCGAGAGAGCGCCGCGGCAGTGCGGCGAAGCGATTCGAGCATTTCGGATTTCCTCTTCATGTCCAAGCATCCACAGCACCCGTATTGTCGAGATCGAGCGCGGCGCCGTCTATCGCAACAATGCGCGTTTCCGTGCGGCTCGATTCCGACAGAAATCCGCGCCCCGGCCGCTACCCTCGGCGCCGCGGAGCTCTGCGCGCGCTGCGGGTGGCGCGCTTGGCCTGGAGACGGCGCGATGGGCGCGATGGACGCGGGCGACGAACAGGACCGTGCGATCCGCGGGCTGCGAGCGAACTTGCGCGCGCGTGGACCCCGGAGCGCCGCGCGGCGTGGGCTCCAGGCCGCCGCGCCGGAGCGGGGAAGCCCGGTGCGCAACACGGGGGCATCCGCTCGAGGCGAACGCAGCGCGCGGCGGTCTTGGCGGCTCATTGCGATCGCGCTGACGCTCGCGGCGCTCGCGTGCGCGGGCCGCGCGGCGCGCGCGAACGCGCAGCCAACCGCCGCGCAGCCGGCCGCAGAGCCCGCGAGGCCTGCCTTCGACCACGGCCATGCCGCATGGAGCGCGATCCTCGCGCAGCACGTCGTCGGTGACTCGTTCGACTATGCGGGTCTCGCGGCCGACCGCGCGGCATTCGACACCTATCGCGCTTCGCTCGCGGCGGTCGGCGCCGACGAGTTCGCGCGCTGGAGCGAGCGCGAGCGCCACGCGTTCTGGATCAACGCCTACAATGCGTTCACGATCCAGAAGGTGATCGACCACTATCCACTCGAGAGCATCCGCGATCTCGATCGCGCGTTCGGGCTCTCGAGCGTCTTTGCGAACGCGTTCATCCCGCTCGCGAAGCTCGATCCGCAGCGCGCGCGCTCTCTCTCGCTCGACGACATCGAGCACGGGATCCTTCGCCCGCGCTTCGCGGACGCGCGCGATCACGCCGCGATCAACTGCGCATCGGTGAGCTGCCCGCCGCTGCGCGCCGAGGCGTTCGCGGCCGCCGAGCTCGAGCGGCAGCTCGACGAGCAGATGCGCGCGTTCGTGAGAGACCCGCGGCGCAACCGGCTCGACCGCGAGCGCGATCGGCTCTACCTCTCGGCGGTCTTCGACTGGTTCCGCGAAGACTTCGAGCGCGATGCGGGAAGCGTGCGCGCCTACCTCAAGCGGTGGCTGCCCACCGACGCGCACGACTTCGTCGACCGCGCGCGGATCGAATACCTGGATTACGACTGGTCGCTCAACGACGCCAGGCGAGCTCGCCCATGACCCTCGTCTTGCTGCTGGTCGCGGTCGGCCTCGTCGCCTACTCCAACGGCGCCAACGACAACTTCAAGGGCGTCGCATCGCTGTTCGGCAGCCGCACGACCCGTTACCGGTCTGCGATCGGCTGGGCGACCGCGACGACGTTCGCGGGCTCGCTCGCGGCGATCGCGCTCGCGGAGTCGCTCTTGAGTGCGTTCTCGGGAAAGGGCCTCGTGCCCGATGCCGCGCTCGCGTCCGAGTCTTTCCTCGCGGCGGTCGCGTTCGGCGCGGGTGCCACGGTGATCCTCGCGACCCTCACAGGCTTCCCGATCTCGACTACGCACGCGCTGACCGGTGCGCTCGTCGGCAGCGGCTGGCTCGCGGCCGGGCCGAGCGTCGACTTCTCGGTGCTCGGACGCGTGTTCGTGCTTCCGCTGCTTCTGAGCCCGTTCCTCGCCGCAGCGGTTGGCGGATCGGTCTATCTGCTGTTTCGCTGGCTGAGGATTCGGATCGGTGTCGAGAAGGAGTGGTGCATCTGCGCGGGAAGCGAGCAGCGCGTGGTGCCGATCCCGCAGCCGGCCTCGCTGCTCGCCGTCGCAGCCGCACCCCCCGTGATCACGGTCTCGGTCGGCGAGCTGAGCCAGTGCGCGCAGCGCTACGCCGGGACGTTCTGGGGGGTCGGCTCCCAGCGGCTGATGGACGCCGCCCACTTCGCGAGCGCCGGCATCGTGAGCTTCGCGCGCGGGCTCAACGACACCCCGAAGATCGCCGCGTTGCTGCTGGTGCTGCCGTGGCTCCACTCGCGCTGGAGCCTGGTGGCGGTCGCAGTCGCCATGGCGATCGGCGGCCTGCTGAGCGCGCGTCGCGTCGCGGAGACGATGAGCAACCGGATCACCGAGATGAATCACGGCCAGGGCTTCTCGGCGAACCTCGCGACGGGCTTGCTCGTGACGGCTGCGACTCTATTCGGCATGCCGGTGTCGACCACGCACGTCTCGGTGGGCTCGCTGTTTGGAATCGGCCTCACGAACGGAGCGGCCGATCTTCGGGTCGTGCGCAACATCGCGCTCTCCTGGCTGCTGACGCTGCCGTGCGCGGCGATCATCGGTGCGGTCGCCTATCGACTGCTGAACGGCTGAGCGGAGTTCGCGTGCGGGGCGAACACACGCTGCACGCCGTGTCCGGGCGAGCACCGCGAGCATGCGCGTCGAGGCCACTGTTCCGGTGTACTTGCTCCAAATCAATCAAACGATGTTTGATTCAACTCACGACGGCACCGATTTGACTTTTGCTTTCGATCCGTTCGCGCGATCACTTGCCGCGAGGTGTCGGACGCGCCACAATGCTCGCGATTCAGAAATTCAGCGCGGCTCGGCAGGCGAGCCTGGAGGATCGGGCGCGAACTGCGAGCTGGAGTGGGTGCGCGGTCCGGCGTCGCGATCGAATCCGACTGCGATGCCGCCGGTGCCGGAAGCCCGCTGAGCAACCAATGGAGGGGCGCATGCGCAGGAACACGGTCGTTTCCTGGTTCGTTGCCGCGGCACTGCTCGTCGGCGGGTGGATCGGCTCGGCGTCCGCGGAGAGCGAGATCTGGCACATCAAGGCCGTGCATCCCGATGGGCGACTGCTCGACGTGAAGGCGCTCGATCCCGCCGGCAACCGCAACGACGTGAAGGCGATCGAGCGCGACGGCAACCACCACGTGATGGACGTCAAGGCTCTCGTGAAGGGGCAGGAGTGGAACGTCAAGGTGCTGCTGAGCGACGACAAGTACGCACCCGTGAAGGCGATCGGCCCGGGCGGCACGATCTACGACATCAAGGCGCTCACGCCCGAGGGTACGCGCCTCGACGTCAAGGGCGTCAAGCGGCGCGGCACACTGATCGACATCAAGGCGATCGCGCCCGACGGCTCGTTCTACGGCGTGAAGGCGATCGCGCGCGACGGCCACCTCTACGACGTCAAGGGCGTCAAGATGACGACCGAGCGCAAGGAAGGCACGATCGAAGGCGTCGACATCGAGGCCCACATCAAGGCGCTGCCGCAGGTGCCCGGCGAAGACGACTAGGCTCGGCTCGCAGGCCGGGAGACTCGACTCGGTTCGACCGCCGAGTGATGGAGTTTCGCGGCTGATCGCGCTGGATCCGGGTTGGCGATGGACCTCAAGCTGTTCGCAACCGTGTTCGCGACGATCTTCGTCGCCGAGCTCGGCGACAAGACGCAGCTCGCGACGCTGCTCTACGCGTCCGACGCGTCTCGTCCGAAGTGGACGATCTTCGCAGCGTCGGCCGCGGCGCTGGTGCTCACCTCCGCGCTCGGCGTGCTCGCAGGCTCGCTCGTCTCGGAATACGTGAATCCCAAGCTGATCCGCTGGATTGCGGGCTTCGGCTTCATCGCGGTCGGGCTCTGGGTGCTCGTCGGCGGCGACTAGCACAGGCTCTGGCGCTACACGGCCGAGAGCAACGCACTCGACCCCATCGAGCCATGGTATAGTTCCGCGGAACGCAATTCTGTTGCAGTGCGCGCGCTCCTTTCGCGAAGGAGATCCGCGTGGCTAGGAAGGCGAGACCCGCAATCGAGAAGACAGTGCTCGCGGAGCTGCGGAGCGCGCTCTGCGGCCGCGTGCTGGCTCCGGGCGATGCCGGTTACGACGAGGCACGCCGCATCCACAACGGCATGTTCGAGCGCCGAGCTGCCGCGATCGCGCGCTGCCTCGGAGCCGCCGACATCATCGACGCCATCCGATTTGCGCAAACGCATGGCCTCGAGCTCGCGGTGCGCGGCGGCGGGCACAGCGTCGCGGGAAAATCCGTCTGCGAAGGCGGCCTGATGCTCGACCTCTCGCTCATGAAGGGCATCCACGTCGACCCGACGAGCTCACGCTCAACGCCGCGCTCACGCACACGCCGGATGGCTCGGGTGCGCCGATTTCCGCGATGGTCGGCTGTCACTGTGGCTCGCTCGCGGAGGGCGCGGTCGCGATGCTGCCGATCAAGCGCTTCGGCGCCGCCTTGATCGACACGATCGGACCCGCGAGCTATGCGGACACGAACACGATCTTCGACGCGAGCTTCCCGCGCGGCGCGCACAACTACTGGAAGTCGAGCTTTCTCGGCGATCTCAGCGACGCAGCGATCGAGGCGTTGATCCGGCAGTTCTCGGCTTGCCCTTCCGCGATGAGCGGGTTGTTCCTGGAGCACTTCCACGGCGCAGCGACTCGCGTGGGCAGCGGCGACAGCGCGTTCCCGCATCGGCGCACGGGCTACAACCTGCTCGTGATCTCCCAGTGGCTCGATGCGAAGGCCGACGAGCCGAACGTCGCGTGGGCGCGCGCGAGCTACGACGCGCTGCGCCCCTACATGGCGCGCGAATCGTACGCGAACTACCAGACGGACGACGCGACCGATGATGCGGCCCAATCGCTCTACGGGCCGAACATCGAGAAGCTCGTAGCGATCAAGAACAAGCTCGACCCGACGAACTTCTTCCACTTGAACCAGAACATCCAGCCGACGCGCTAGCAGTGGATCGCGGCATTCGGCGCGCCGCCGGGATCTGCTAATCGTCCCGAATCCGAGCGGAGACGCTCTAGAACCCATGAGCGCACGTCGCCTTCGATGTTACCCGCTGACGGAGTCGCGCTGGAGCGACTTCGAGCGCCTGTTCGGGAAGAACGGCGCGTGCGGCGGGTGTTGGTGCATGCTCTGGCGCGTGCCGCGCAAGCAGTTCGAGGCGCAGAAGGGCGAGCGCAACCGCAAGGCGATGCGCAGGCTCGTCGCGTCGGGCGAGGCGCCCGGCCTGCTCGGCTATCTCGACGGCGAGCCTGTCGGCTGGTGCGCGCTCGCACCGCGCGAGCAGTATCCGGGGCTGGCTCGCTCGCGCATCCTCAAGCCGGTCGACGAGCGGCCGTGCTGGTCGATCGCGTGCCTGTTCGTCCATCGCGCACATCGACAGACAGGAGTGTCTACGCAGCTGCTGCGCGCCGCGGTCGACCATGCGCGCGCGCGAGGCGCGCGCATTCTCGAGGGCTATCCGATCGAGCCGCGCAGCGGCGAGTCGCTCGCGCCCGCGTTCGCGTGGACGGGAATCGCGAGCGCGTTCCGCGCGGCGGGCTTCGCGGTGGTGGCTCGACGCTCGGCGACGCGGCCGATCATGCGGCGCGAGATTCGCGGCAGCCGGCGATCCGTTTGATTCAGCCGGGCGAGCTGGCGCCCGGCCGGCGGCAGATCCCTCGAGCCGGAAGCGGAACTTCCCGAGCGGCTAGCCGACGCGCTTGAGCCTCAGGTCGAGCCGCGGGCCGACCTCGACGAAGCCCTGGCGCCGGTAGAAATCGACGGTGCGCTGCCATTCGGGAACGCTCGGCGCGCCGACCTCGAGATTCGGCCAGCCGCGCGCGCTCGCGAACGCGACCGCGGCGTCGACGAGCGCCGTGCCGACGCCGCTCGAGCGAAGCGCGGGAACCACGTAGAGCTCCGAGATCTCGCCGAAGCGCCCACCCGCGTAGACCGCCGCGCACTCGTTGAGCGTGATCAAACCCACATCGCCACGGTCGGGCGCCACCGCGAGAAAGGCCCACACGCCCGCGCCGCCGCTGAGCAACGCCTTCGCTGCCTCGACGAATGCGCGGCGCTCGTAACCGAGCGCCGGATACAGCTCATCGAGCAGCGCGAAGCTCAGACTGCCGACGCGCTCGAAGTCCGAAGGCTCGGCCCCACGCACGCTGAAATTCGCTGCTTCGCGAGCCATGAACCCCCGATCGACGCGCACGCGCCGCGCGCGAGCCATACCCGAGCGCCGCGGGCCAACCATACCCGAGCTCCGCCGTTCAACCGAATGCGAGCGCCGCGCGCGAGGCATCGGCGGCCGTGATACGATCCCACGCCATGGCGCGCGCCGACGTGCTCGTCGCATCACTCGTGCTCGCCGCGGGGATCGCGGCGGGCGGCTACTTCATCGGCCAGACCGCCTACAACGCGAAGGTCGCGATCAACACCGCCGAGGTGAAGGGCCTCGCGGAGCGAAGAGTCGAGGCCGATCGCGCCCACTGGAAGATCGAGTACACGGTCTCCGGCGCCGACAGGGCCGAGATCTCCAAGCTCTACGAGCGCAGCGAGGCGGACCAGAAGCAGATCGTCGCGCTGCTGCTCGAGCACGGCTTCGAGCAGGCCGAGATCCGCCCGGGCGTGATCCGCTACGAGCAGCTCGAGTTCCGCGATCTGAGCCAGAAGCTCGTCGAGGTGCGCCACCGGCTCGTCGGCGCGATCGAGGTCGAGACCGAAAAGGTCAAGCTGCTCTCGACGGTCCGCGCGAAGCTAAACGAGCTCGTCGCGCGCGGGCTCGACGTGCAGAACCATCCGCCCGCCTACTACTTCACGAAGCTCAACGAGATCAAGCCCGCGATGCTGCAGGAGGCGACGCAGAACGCGCGCATCGCGGCCAACGAGTTCGCGGAGAACGCGGGCGTCGAGGTGGGCGGGATCCGCAGCGCGCGGCAGGGCGAGATCATCATCCGCGACGTCGGCGAGAGCTACGGCGACACCGCGAAGCTCGAGAAGGACGTGCGCGTCGTGACCGCGATTACGTTCTATCTCACGCGCTGAGGCGCGGAGCCCGGCGCGCCGCGCAGCATGGCAGTTGCCGCCGCTCCGCGAGAACCGGCCGCATTGCTCGCCGCGACCGCGATCGCGCTCGCGTGGTCGGGCGTCGGGCCGACCGATCGCATCACCTGGTGGCTCGAGGTGTCGCCGGTGCTGATCGGCGCGCCGCTGCTCGTCGCCAGCCATTCGGCGTTTCGCCTCTCACCGCTTCTGTATCGCCTGTTGTTCGTGCACGCGCTGATCCTGATCGTGGGCGGCCACTACACCTACGCGAAGGTTCCGCTGGGCATCTGGCTGCAGGATTGGCTCGACCTCGCACGCAACCCCTACGACCGCGTCGGCCACTTCGCGCAGGGCTTCGTGCCCGCGATCCTCGCGCGCGAGATCCTGCTGCGGCTGTCGCCGCTGCGGCGCGGCCGCTGGCTGTTCTTCCTCGTCTGCTGCGTCGGTCTCGCGTTCAGCGCGTTCTACGAGCTCATCGAGTGGTGGGCGGCGATCCTCGGCGGTGTCGCTGCGGAATCCTTCCTCGGCACGCAGGGCGACGTCTGGGATACGCAGTGGGACATGTTCACCGCGCTCGTCGGCGCGATCTGCGCGCTCTGCCTGCTGTCGCGGCGTCACGATCGATCGATGCAGGCCGTCGCGAAGCGCAGCGCGCTCGCCGCTTCGCTGTGCCTGCTCATCGCGTGCGCGGGGGCGCCTCCACCTGCGGCGGTGGTCGGCTTCGCGTTCGACGGCGCGGGAAACACGCTCGCCGGCGAGCTCAGGCTGCCCGCGCGCCGCGCGCCGCATCCAGCGGTCGTGTTCGTGCACGGCTCGGGCGCGGCGTCGCGCCACCTCCCCTACCTCGAGCCGATTCGCGACGAGTTCCTGCGCCGCGGCTTCGCGACGCTGATCTGGAGCAAGCCGGGCGTCGACGAGTCGACCGGCGACTATCTCGCGCAGTCGATGGCCGATCGCGCGCAGGAAGTCGCAGCTGCCATCGCGCGGCTCGCCGAGCGGGCGGACATCGACCGCGATCGCATCGGTCTGTGGGGCATCAGCGAGGCGGGCTGGGTGATGCCGCTCGTGCCGGCGCGCGCCGAGGTCGCGTTCGTGATTGCGGTGGGAGCCCCCGCGCAGAGCGGGGAGGAGCAGGACCAGTACGGCGCCGACCGCGAGCTCGCGCGCCTCGGCATCGGCGCGAGCGAGCGCGCGGCGGCGCGCGCGCAGCGCCGCGAGCTCTACGAGCTGTTTCGCGAGTGCGCGGACTACGAGAGCTTCGTTCCCCGCTATCGCGACTGGCTGGCGGCGCTCGAGCGCCTGGGCTGGTATCCGCTCGTGGAGAGCCGGCTCGGCGAGCTGCCATTCCACGCATCCGCATTATCGGTCGACCGACGCAAGTTCGAGTTCGCGCAGCGCAACCTCTCCGCGACGCCCGATCGAACCTTGATCGCGGCGCCTCGGCTCGAGAGCCTGCGCATGCCCCTGCTCGCGATCTACGGAGCGGATGATGCGTTCGTCGACCCGCGCCTCGGAGCCGACGCCTACCGCGAGCTCGCGAGCCGCGCGGGATACCCCGACGTGCGGGTGCTGCTGTTCGAGGGCGCGGATCACCTGATCCACAAGCCCGACCGCGAAGGCCGCTCGAGCCTCGCCCCGGGCTATCTCGAGGCGATGGGAAGCTGGCTCGCGGCTCTGCGCTGAGCGCGCGCTGCGCTAGCCTCGAGCCACGTCGCCTCGATCCGCAACGCACAGGCATTCGACGAGGTGCCCATGAGGCTCAGCGCGCGCAACCAATTCAAGGGCAAGGTCAAGTCGGTCACGCATGGCGCAGTGAATTCCGAGGTGGTCCTCGAGCTGCCAGGCGGAACGACACTGGTGTCGGTCATCAGCCGCACGGCCGCCGAGAGCCTCGGCCTCGAGCCCGGAAGCAGCGCCTACGCGGTGATCAAGGCGTCGAACGTGATGATCGCGGTCGATTAGGCAGCGGGCTCGCGAGCGCTCGGCGGCTCGGCTCCCCGCTCAGCCCAAGCGAGCTCGATCGGAGGAAAACATGGTCGCTTTCTTCGCCCACCTGCTGATCACCGCGGCGCTGCTGCTGTTCGTCGCCAACCTCGTGAAGGGCGTGAACGTCGAAGGCTGGGGATCCGCGTTCATCGGCGCGCTCGTGCTCGGGCTCGTGAACGCGTTCGTCCGGCCGCTGATGGTGGTGCTCACGCTGCCGCTCACCGTGCTCACGTTCGGGCTGTTCCTGCTCGTAGTGAATGCGCTGATGCTGTGGCTCGTCGCGGCGCTCGTGCCGGGCATTCGCATCCAGGGCTTCGGCGCGGCGCTGCTCGGCAGCCTGCTGCTCGCGCTGCTCAACCTCGCGGTCGACGCGCTCGTCGGCCCGGGCTGGTCGAAATCCGTGTAGCGGCGCGCCGCGCGCGCGCCGCGCGCGCGCAGAGC
>DASPGF010000446.1:0-2350 GCA_035620755.1 Myxococcota bacterium | reverse complement strand
AGATTGACCGCATGCGCGTCGCCCTGGTGCAGATGACCTCGACCGACCGGGTCGACGAGAACCTCGAGGTCGCGCGGCGCGCGGTTCGCGAGGCGGTCGACCGCGGCGCGGAGTTCGTCGCGCTGCCCGAGAACTTCGCGTTCCTGCGCCGCGAGGGAAGCCCCATCCCCTGCGCGCAGCGCTTCGATGGCGAGATCATCGCGAGCGTGCGTTCGCTCGCGCGCGAGCACCGCGTGCCGATCCTCGCGGGCAGCTTCGCGGAGGCGATCGAGGACGACCCGCGCGTCCACAACACGAGCGCGCTGATCGCCGAGAGCGGCGAGATCGCGGCCGTCTACCGCAAGATCCACCTGTTCGACGTCGACCTGCGCGAGAGCGGCGGCGGCGTGTTCCGCGAGTCCGCGTTCACCGCGCCGGGCAAAGAGCTCGTGGTCGCGGATACGCCGTTCGGCCGGCTCGGCCTGTCGATCTGCTACGACGTGCGCTTCCCCGAGCTCTACCGCGAGCTCGCCGCGCGCGGCGCGCAGTGGATCGCCGTGCCGAGCGCGTTCGCGCCGCAGACCGGCAAGGTGCACTGGGAGGTGCTGCTGCGCGCGCGCGCGATCGAGAACCAGGTGTTCGTGCTCGCGCCCGCACAGTGCGGCCAGCACAGCCCCGACCGCGCGAGCCACGGCCGCTCGCTCGTCATCGATCCGTGGGGGCAGATCCTCGCCGAGGCCGGCGACGAGCCCTGCGTACTCGTCGCCGATTGCGATCTCGACTCGCTCGAGCGCGTGCGCGAGCGCCTCCCCGCGCTCGCCCACCGCAAGCTTTAGCGCCCCAGCACTTCCGCGTTCGATCGAGGGATCCGCCGCTGGCCGGGGCCCAGTTGTCCGGGCTGGTGGGGCCTGGGCCGCGCCTCAAGGCTCGTCGCGCACGCGCCGATGAGCCCGCAGGGCGCGCGCTGCGCGCTCGGAGGGGCGAGATGGGTAGCGACAAGCCCGCGACACGCGGGGTGCTCGTGATCTGCAACGGCGGCTTCGAAGGCATGGAGTACGAGCTCAGCTCGGACGAGACGCTGATCGGCCGCAACCCGACCACCGACATCACGCTGCTCGATGAGAACATCAGCCGCGAGCACGCGGTGATCCTGCTCGACGCCGAGACGGGCACCTACACAATCGAGGATCTGCAGTCCTCGAACGGCACCAAGGTCAACGGCAAGAAGGTCCGCTCGGCGGTGCTCTCGGACACCGACGAGATCGAGATCGGCCACACGCGCTTCCGCTTCCTGCTCAAGAACGGCTCGTCGGCGTAGCGACCTCGCACGCTCAGGTCGGACCCGCTACGACGCCTTTCGCAATCGTCGAAGCCGCCGCGCGGGCCGGCTGCGGGCCAGGTCGTAGGAAGCCTGCAGGTTCAACCAGAACTCCGGTGTGGTGTCGAGGGCCTGCGCCAACAGCCAAGCGGTCTCCGGCGTGACGCCGCGCTTTCCGCGAATCAGCTCATTGATCCGCTGGACGGGAACGCCGAGGTGCTCGGCGAGCGCAACCTGGGTCTGACCGAGGGGGACGAGAAACTCCTCGAGAAGAACCTCCCCCGGGTGAGAAGGAGCACGATGTTCGGGTTGCATCGCTATCCCCTGTGATAATCGAGAACGCTCACTTCGTGCGCGCCACCGTCGGCCCATCGAGAGACTATAGGCGCAATTCGCGGTTCGATTGCGCGGTCAGCTCGAGATGCGGCGCCGAAGTGCGGGGCCCAGGCGCGTCGTGAGCGGCACGGGCAGGCGCGACCAGATCTTCGAGAGGCTACGCAGCAGTGGGTTGTCGCCCGCGCTCGAGGGCGCGAGGCGGTCGCCGTTGGGCGTGAAGCGCTTCCACGCGAGGGGGCGTTCGACGGCGCCCCAGCCGAGCTTGAAGCGGTGGGTGCCGCTTCCGATCGGCGAGCGGCCGAAGTCGAATTCGCGCGCACCCGCTCGGATTGCCCAGCGCAGCGCTTCCCAGTAGATCTGATTGTTCGGGCAGCGCGCGCGCTCGGAGCGGAGCGTGGACGCCCACGGCACCGTCACCGCGCCCGCGAAGCGGATCGCGACGAGTCCGCCCACGGGCCGCGCGCCGAGCCTCGTGACGATGAAGCGCAGTCGCTCGCCGAACGCGTCGGCGGCCACGTCGAAGAAGCGCTTCGAGTGAACGGGCGAGCCGAGGTCGCGCATGTTGCGCGCGAACGGATCGTAGAATTCCGTGAGCAGGCCGGCGTCGCCACCCACGGTCCGCCCCGGGTCGTCGTCGGGCGCGATCGCGAGGCCCTCGCTCTCGGCCTTGCGAGTCTGGTTGCGCACCTTCGCGCCGACGCGCTGCCACTGCGCGTC
>DASPGF010000445.1:0-3229 GCA_035620755.1 Myxococcota bacterium | reverse complement strand
GTCGAGCTACGCGCGCGGCGCGGTCGAGGCGCTGCTCGCGCCTGGCCGCGCGCGCGTCGATCCCGTCTGCGCGGTGTTCGGCTCGTGCGGCGGCTGTGCGTGGCAGCACGTCGACTACGCGGCGCAGCTCGACGCGAAGCGTGAGATCGCGGCGGCGGCGCTGCGGCGCATCGGCGGTCTCGCGCTCCCCGAGGGCGAGGCGCTGCCCATCACGCCGTCGCCCTCGCCGTATCGCTACCGCACGCGCAGCCGCGTGCTCGTCGAGGCGGGCAAGGTGGGTTACCGCCGCCGCCGCTCGCACGCGCTCGCGCCGACGTCGCGCTGCCCCGTGCTCGTCGAAGCGCTCGAGCAGCGCCTCGCGTCGCTCGCCGCCGATCCGCCGCGCTGCGACGGTGAATGGGAGTTGGTCGCGTCGCTCGGCGCCGAATTGCCGCGCCGCGACCGTGACGGGGAGTTGGTCGCGTCGCTCGGCGCCGAGCCCGCTGCGCGCGCGCTGCCGCTGCCCGCGGCGGAGGGCCCGCGAATCTGGCTGCGCGTGGGCGGGGATCGCATCGGTGTGTCGCCGGGCGTGTTCGTGCAGTCGAACGCGAGCCTGCTCGAGCCGCTCGCGCGCGCGGTTGCGGGCGCCGCGGGCGCGGGCCGGCTCGCGCTCGAGCTCTACTGCGGCGCGGGCTTCTTCACGCTCGGGCTCGCCCGCAGCTTCGAGCAGGTCGTGGCGGTCGACGCGAATCCGGCTGCCGTGCGCGACCTCGAGCACAACCTGCGCGATGCGCAGCTCGCCAACGTGCGCGCGCGCACGGCGGCGGTCGAAGCCGCGCTCGACGAGCCCGAGCTCGCGCGCCTGCGCCCCGACTGCGTGGTCGTCGACCCGCCGCGGGCCGGTCTCGGCGAGCGCGTCGCCGCGCGAATCGCCGCGCTCGCGCCCGCGCGCATCGTCTACCTGTCGTGCGATCCCGCGACGCTCGCGCGAGATCTGTCGCACCTGGATCACCGGGGCTACGCGCTGCTGCGCGCCGAGTGCTTCGACCTGTTTCCGCAGACGCCGCACGTCGAGGTGCTCGCGGTCGCTACCGCGCGTTCGGGCTCAGGCTCTGCGTTGGATTGAGGGATCCGCAGCCGCCGGCGGCTCCGTCGGCCGCGCGTTCGGGCTCAGGCCTCGATCAGGCCGTGGCGCACCGCGTAGCGCACGAGCTCGGTCGCCTTCCGCACGCCAAGCTTGCGCATCAGGCTCGTGCGGTGCGCCTCGACGGTCTTGGTGCTGATCCCGAGCTG
Source organism: Myxococcota bacterium (assembly GCA_035620755.1). GTDB lineage: Bacteria > Myxococcota_A > UBA9160 > UBA9160 > SMWR01 > JACZVU01. The sequence goes on along the minus strand of DASPGF010000445.1, from coordinate 1,957 downwards.
CGTCGCAATTTCCTTCGCGGCGAGGCCCTCGGCGATCAGGTGCAGCACTTCGCGCTCGCGCAGCGAGAGTACGGAGAACGGCTGCTCGCCGGGCGGTCGCGGGTCGCGGATCTGCGCGACGATCTCGCGCGCGACGGTCGGGCTGAAATAGCTGCCGCCGCGGATCACTGCGCGAATCGCCGAGAGGATCTCGCTCCTGCGCGCGTTCTTGAGCACGTAGCCGTCGACGCCGAGCGCGACCGCGCTCTGGATCATCGCCGGATCGGCGTGCACCGAGAGCAGGATCGTCTTGGTTCCGGGGTGCTTCGAGCGGATGCGCTCGAGCGTCTCGAGCCCACTCAGCCGCGGCATCGAGATGTCGAGGATCACGAGATCGGGCTGGCTCTTCTCGATCTGCTCGAGCACTTCCTTGCCGTCGGAGGCCTCGGCGCAAATGTCGATATCGGCCTCGGACTCGATCAGGTGGCGCACGCCCTCGCGCACCACGCTGTGATCGTCGGCGATCAGGACGGAGACCATGCGCACCACGGTACACCCGCTGCCACACCCCGCGCAAAGCCCTCGTGCGCGTCGCCGCGTGCGAGGGCTTAGAAAGGATCGCCGGGATGTGTTCTAATGGAGGGAGCCGCGCAACCCCATGGGGAGCAGCCATGCTGCGAACGAATTCGCTCGCCGCGCCCCGCGCGCCGCGAGCGCAGCGCCTGATCCTCTACCTCGAGGGCCCGCAGGATCGCGCGATCCTGCGCGCATGGGCGCAGAGGCTGCTGCCCGCGCTGAGCCGCAGCCTGTTCCACACGTCGGTGATCCTCGGAGGTCGGCGCCCGGCGCGCGCAGTCGAGCACTTCACGGGCGCGGGCGGTGCGGATGCGGGCCTGGTCGGGCTGTGCGTGCTCGATCGAGACGACGGCCGCGAGCCGCTGCGAGCCGAGGCGGGCGCGCCGGGCCTCGAGTTCTTCACCTGGGGCCGGCGTCACATCGAGAGCTACCTGCTCGTCCCGGCGGCGATCGAGCGCTCGCTGCGCGCGCCGCGAGGCGACCGCCGGATCCGGCGCGCGATCGACGCCGTGCTCGCAGGCGCGGCCGACGAGGCCGCCTTCGGTCAGATCGATGCGAAGCGGCTGTTCGGCCCCGCCGGCGAGCTGCCGCGCTGCGTCGGCCAGCCGATCACCGCGCAGCGCGTCGCGCGCGAGATCCGCAGCGACGAGCTCCACGCCGACGTGCACCGCCTGTTCGAGCGGCTGCGCATCGCGTCGGGCCTGTCGAGCCTGCCGGGCTGAGCGGGAGGTCGCGATGGATCTCGACCCCGCGTTGCGAGGCGCGCGCGCGCTCGCGCTGACGCGCGCGCTCGAGGCCGCCATCGCGGGGTCGACCGCGGGCCTGCGCGGCTCGCTCGCGCGCGGCACGGGCGACGCCTACAGCGACATCGACCTGTTCTGGGAGCTGCCCGACTCGCGCTTCCTCGAGGCGTTCGACGCGCTCGGCGAGATCGCCGCCCGGGTCGGCCCCGTCGAGTCGATCCGCGCGGATCCGCTGCTCGAGAACTCGGACAAGCGCCAGCTCGTGTTCGTGCAGTTCGCGGATCTGCCGCTCTACTGGCGCGTGGACCTCGCGCTGTTCGCGCGGTCGATCGGCCGGGACGAGGAGTACGACCTCGACAACCCGCGCGCGCGCGGCGAGCCGTGGCCGCACGGCGAGAGCGCGCTCGTCCATGCGGTGGCCGCGCTGAAGGCGCTGCTGCGCGGCGACGAGGCGCGCGCGCGCGAGTCGCTGCACAGCGCGTTCACGCGCATCGAGCAGCCGCTGCCGGACGGCTCCGCGTGGCATCAGATCGGCGAGCTCGCGGCGCTCGTGGGAAGGCTCGATCTCGAGCAGGCCGCGCTCGTGCGGCGCGTCCAGCTCCACCGCGCCGCCGCGCGCGCGATCGCGCGCGCCGAGCTGGGCTAGGCTCGCGCCGCCG
>DASPGF010000444.1:0-5195 GCA_035620755.1 Myxococcota bacterium | reverse complement strand
CAGACCCATGCGCGAAAGATCGGAGCTCCCCGCAGCCGGCTTGAGCGGCGCGCTCGAAGCGCGTTCGGCGCGCAGCGTCCGCGCTGCGCCGCGCGCGCTACCCTCGGGCGCCCGGGCGCGGCGTCGGCAGCGGCGGCGCCGGCGAGAGCGGCTCGAAGCGCGCCGCGGCCTGCCAGCCGGGCGTCGAGCGCAGCTCGCCGCCCTCCTCGATCAGCAGCGCCTCGCAGCCCGCCTGGGCGTCCACCAGCGCGAGACCCGCCTGCGCGTCGAGCACGAGCAGCGCGACGCTCAATGCCTCGGCGAGCGCCGCGCTCGGCGCGACCACGAGCGCCTGTCGCGCGACCCTCAGCGGCTCGCCGCTGCGCGGATCGACGATGTGACCGTAGCGGCGACCTCCGATCTCGACCCACTGGCCCTGGCTCCCCGAGACCGATAGCGCCTGATCGCGCAGGGTGATCAGTCCCGCGAGCCCGCCGTCGGGCGCGCGCACGAAGAGCCGCCAGCCGTCGAGCTGCTCGGGTGCGCCGATCGCCCAGATGCTGCTCTGGCCGAAGCTCAGCAGCGCGCGCGTCACGCCGCGGCGCTCGAGCAACGGGAGCATCCGGTCGAGCGCGTAGCCCTTGGCGATGCCGCCGAGGTCGAGCATTGCACCCGCGTGGGCGAGCGCGGCCTGCCCGGGCGCGAGCCGGATCTGCTGCGCACCCACGCGCGCGCGCGCGTCCGCGAGCTCGGCGGCGCTCGGCGGTGCGCCTCGCTCGGCGGCGCGCCGCCAGAGATCGACGAGCGGGCCGACGGTCACGTCGAACGCGCCCGCGGTCAGCTCCGCATAGCGGATCGACAGCGCGAGAACCTCCGCGACCGCGGGGTCGACCGGCTGCAGCCCACGCCCCGCCGCGCGGTTCAGGCGGCTGATCTCGCTCGCGGGGTCGTAGATCGAGAGCAGGCCGTCGAGGCGCAGCGCCTCGGCGAACGCGTCGTCGAGAGCGCGCGCGGCGCGGCGCGCGTTCACGCCCTCGAGCGAGATCTCGAGCAGCGTGCCCATCGCCAATCGGCCGTCGGAGATCGCGCGCGGCGGGCTCGACTGCGCGCAGCCGCCGCCCAGAGCGAGCAGCGCGGACGCGGCGATCGCGCGCGTGGCGCTCAAGTGTCGCCGGCTTCGTCGAGCGGATCGTCGAGCGGATCGCCGTAGTTGCGTTGCGAGCCCGCGAACACGGACCACAGCGACAGCGCCACGAGCACCGCGAGGCTCGCCTCGAGCAGCACGAAGCCCGCGATCTTCGCGTAGGCGAAGCTCGGGCTCGCGTAGCGCACCAGCCAGCCCGCGCCCTCGTCGAGCAGCGCCGACAGGAACGGGACGACGATCAGCCAGGCTTTGGTTCCGCTTCGCAACGGGACGAACAGCATCAGGTGCGTGAGCACGAGCAGCAGCATCCCCATCGCGAACAGGTGGAAGTGCGAGACCTCGAGCAGGCCCTGGTAGCTGCGCGGCGAGAGGAAGCGCTCCTCGGAGCCGAGGTAGTAGTCGATCACCGAGCTCGCGCTCAGGCTCATCTTGCTGAAGTAGAGCAGCGCGTTCGTGATCCAGAGCGCGATCACGAACAGCGCATAGAGCGCGACGATCGTCTGCAGCAGACGATTGCGGCTCCACTCGCCCGTGACCACGAAGCGCACGCGCTACGGCTCGCGTCGCAGCAGGATCTCGTAGAACGCGAGCGCGCGCTTCACCGCTCCCGCGGTGGCGCGCGCCGAGAGCGTGGCCCCGGCCACGCCGTGCACGTCCCCACCCACGCGCAGCGGTGACTCGATCGAGCGGTCGTCGAACTGGCGATACCAGCGCTCGGTCGGCTTGTAGTCGAGCGGCTCGTAGAATGCGAGCAGCCGCAGCGATCTCACACGTCCCTCGGGATTCAACACGACCATGAACGCCTCGGGCAGCGTGCGCACCTCGTGCACGTCAATCAGCGCGTAGCCGATCGTCTTGCCGTCGCGCACTCCGGTGTAGATCCGCACGAGCTTCGATTCGAGCTCGCAGTTCGCGAGCGACTCGATCTTCGAGATCTGCTCGTCGTCGAGCACGAACAGCTTGGAATCGATGCGCTCCGCATCCGGAAACGCGAGCTCGAGCGCCTCGCTCTGCGAGTGAAAGACCTTCGCGCGCGCGGCGTCGCTGCTCGCGAGCGCGAGGCCCGCGAGCAGCGCGATCCGGAGCGAAGACAGAGAAGGGCGTCTAGAACACAAATCCGATCCCCAGATTGAATTCATCGGGCAGAGTGCCCGATTTCGCGTCGCGGTTTCGGTAATCGGCCTTGATGACGACCTGCGGAATCGGCTGGAAGGAGACGCCGGCCGTGTAGACGTCGATCTCCTTCGCCGGGTTGCTCGTGAAGCCGTTCGGGACGTCGCGTTGCGTGTCGTAGTACTCGTAGCGAAAGAACGGCTCGAACGACATGCTGCTGTCCGGGAACAGCAGCGTCATCAGGTCGTAGGCAACCTCGCCGTAGACGCCGAGCATCTCGCCGGCCACCGCCTCGCCCGCCGCGAGCTCGCCGATGCCACCGCCCACTCCCACCGGCGCGAGCGCGGCGCTCAGATCGGCGCTGTCGCCGATCTCGGCCATCGTGAACAGCGACCGCAGGTGCAGGCCGTAGTCCTCGTACTGCGCGTGGACCTCCCAGATCGTCGTGGGCGTATCGGGAATTTCGACCGTGTAAGACGCGAGCGCGCTCGTCACGGCGATGTTCTGGTTCTGGCCGGAGCGGCCGTGGTAGACGGACCCGCCGACCACGAGCTGGCTGAGCGGGGCCCAGTCGAGCCGCCCGACGAACGCGAGGTGCTCGGCCAGCGCGCGGTTTCCGCTCTGGCGCCCGTCGCGCAGGCCGCTCGAGTCGAAGCCTTCGGCGTTGAAGCCGTTGATTACGAACGCCTGGTAGTCGACCTGCTCGAACAGCGTGCCGAGGACTCCGACGCCGTTCTCACGCCAGGTCGAGGGGATGATCTGGCGCTCGACGTCCGGGCGGTTGACACCGAAGAAGGACACGGGCTCGTGCAGCTCGTTGACAAAGCCCATCGGGACCAGCACCAGCCCCGCTCGCAGATTCGCCCAGTCGTAGAGCAGGAAGTCGAGGTAGGCGAACTCGACGGAGACGCTGCCGCCGCTCGAGCTCTTCGTCGAGCTCGTCGTCGCATGCTCGAACTCGATCTCCGAGTTGAAGAGGATGCGGTCGGTGAACTTGTAGCCCGTGTAGAGCACGGCCCGCAGCAGGTCCGCATTGTCCTTCCCACCGCCGTCGTCCCCGACGAGGTTCTGGTAGTAGCCCTCGCCGTAGCCGCCGATCGAGAGTCCGCGCGCGATGTCGTAGATCTTCGCCGCGGCGGGGCCGACGCCGTACTTGGCGCTCAGCGACAACTCCTCGGGGACCGCGAGCTCGCTGCGCGTGCGCTCGAGCTCGTCCGCGAGCACCGCGACCGTGCGCTCGAGCTCGGCGATTCGATCCTCCTGCGCCTGCGCAGCATCGGCCTGCTGCTGCGCGCCGCCCGCAGCAGATTCCGCCACAGCCGCCGCTGGGATCCCGATCACGCCCGCGATCCACACCATGCCGATCGCCCCCGCGGCCCGCGCCACGCCGATCGCCCGGGCGACCCACGCCATGCCGATCGCCCACGCGGTCCGCGCTGCTGCCGCGTCATCCACCACCGGCGCCGCCCTACGCTTCCTTCCCCAGGCCATTCCGAGCTCCTCCAGGCGAAGTCCTGTTGGCTTTAATGAAAATGACTTTCATTTTCACTAAGACGCGCGCAGGCTAGCCGGAAGACTCCCGCACTGTCAACGCCCGGGGCGGGATTCCCCAGGCGCCATAGCGGTGCGACTACCGGCTCGAGGGGAGCGGGGTCGAGCGGAGCGAGGAGAGCTAGGAGACGGCCCTACGTCGGGGCGGCCGCGCAGGCGTCGCAGTGCCCGTAGAGCTCGTGGCGGTGGCGCAGCACGCGGAAGCGATAGCGGTCCGCGATCTCGAGCTGGGTCTTCTCGATCATCGCGCACTCGAACTCGATGATCTTTCCGCAGCGCAGGCACACCAGGTGGTCGTGGTGCTCGTGGGCGATCTCGTAGCGGGTCACGCCGTCTTCGAAATGCCGCTCGCTCGCGAGGCCCGCGTCGCAGAGCAGCTTCATCGTGCGGTAAACGGTCGTGTAGCCGATGTTCGGGTGCTCGGCCCGCACCCGGCTGTGGATCTCTTCGCTCGTGATGTGGCCGCTCGCCTCGAGGAACGCACTCAGGATCGCCTCACGCTGTTTGGTGTGCTTGAGGTTGTTCTCCTCGAGGTACTGCGACAGCGAGCGATGCTCGACTTCATGAGGCATGGCGCCACCTTAATCGAGCGCGCCGAGTGATTCAACCGCGCCTGGGGCGAACCGCCGCGCGCTAGAGGCGCGCGACGAGCGCTTCCGCGAGCTCGGCGACGGCGCGGTTCCGATCCTCGGCGAGCATTCGCAGCTGCGAGCGCAGTCCTGCAGACAGCTTGATGCGGCCTGCGTCATGCGCGGCGCGCAGCGCCGCGAGCGCCTCGAGCACGAGCTCGGCCTCGCCGCTATCGAGGAACAGGCCGAGCAGCACGGGATCGTCGGGCGCGCCCGCGGCTTCGCGATAGGCGCGACACGCATCGGCGAGCCCCGGCGTGCCGTGGGCCGCGCGCAGCGCCGCCTCGAGCTTCTCCACCTTCGCGCCGCCCTTGGTCTTCGAGAACATTCCGTCGAGCTGCTTGAGGTACTGCTTGGTGACGGCGTCGGAGACCGCCTTGGGAACGCCCTTCGGGCGCGCGTCGCGCGCCCCCCGCCCCTCGCGTCGCCGCCGGTCGCGCTCGCTGAACGAGAGCTTGTCGCCGTCGTTCCAGCTTCGGTCGTCGCCCATCACGGAAGTGTCGCTCGCGCGGCCGTGTCCACGACCCGCAGATTCGCCGCCGCGGCCTCGTTCCCGCAGTCGAGCTCGACCGCGCGGCGGAACGCGAGCGCGGCGTCCGCCTCGCGATCCGCGGCGAGGTATGCGAGCCCGAGGTGATTCTGCACCTCCGAGGCCTGCGGCTGCAGCTCCGCGGCGCGCTCGAGATCCGCAACCGCGCGCGCCACGTCGCCCGCGTCGAGCGCCTGCGTACCGCTCTGATACAGGCGCGCCGCGTCCCAGCTCGCGCAGCCGGACGCGC
>DASPGF010000443.1:0-3942 GCA_035620755.1 Myxococcota bacterium | reverse complement strand
GAGCGCGCGCGTTGCGCGGTGCGCTCGACCATCTCTGCGTGCAGACGATCCACGCCTACTGCCGGCGCCTGCTCGTCGAGCACGCACTCGACGCGCGGCTGCATCCGAAGCTCGAGATCGACGCGGATCGGCGCGCGCAGGCGCAGGTCGTTCGCTCCGTGCTCGAGTCGGCGCTCGAGTCCGCTTACGAAGGTGCGAGCCGCTCCGCGTTCCTCGCGCTCGCGGCGTGCGGGATCGGGCCGCGTGAGCTCGAATCGGCGCTCGCCGCGCTGCTGGAAGCCGGTGTTACCAGCGCGGAGCTGCTCGCGGATCCCGCGACGCCCGATCGCGTCGAGGCGCTGGTCGAGCGGCTTCGCGACTCGCTCGCGCGCTTCCGCGCGAGCGGGGGCGACGCGCTCTCGAGCGTGCGGAGCGCGACGAGCTCGCAGACCGCGTCCCGGCTCGCAGACGCGCTCGCGTCGCTCGACGCGGCGCGGCCGTCGGATCGCGCAGGGCTCGAGGCGTGGATCGCCGGGCTCGCGGCGCGCTGGGACGAGCCGCACGCGAAGCGGCTCCGCGAATGGGCGAAGGGAACGTTCAACCAGGGCGAGCAGCGCGCGCTCGCCGAGCGGGCGCAGCGCCTTTCCGCGTGCGCCGCCGAGCTCGCGCTCGTGCTCGAGCACGCGCTCGCGCTCGATCTCGAGCGGCTCGACGCGTTGCGAGAGGCGCTCGCGGCTCCGCTCGCGGCCGCGCACGCGCAGCTCCGCGGAAGCGGTGTGCTGACCTTCTCGGCGCTGCTCGCCGAGACGCGCGCGCTGCTGCGCGACCGCCCGGACGTCGCGCGGCGGATCCGGGCCGGCATCGATCAGCTGCTCGTCGACGAATTCCAAGACACCGATCAATGTCAGTGCGAGATCATACGCGCGCTCGCGCTCGCGGAGCCCGCGGCGGAGCGGCCGGGCCTGTTCCTCGTGGGCGATCCGAAGCAGAGCATCTACGGCTGGCGCCGCGCCGATCTCGGCGCGTACGACGCGTTCATCGACGACGTGGGCGCCGCGGGAGGCGTGGTGGTGCACCTGTCGGTCAACTTCCGCTCGGCGCCGATGATCCTCGACGAGGTCGAGCGCGCGATCGCGCCGGTGATGACCGAGGCTCGCGGCGTGCAGCCGGCGTTCCAGCTGCTGCTCGCGTGCCCGGAGCGCGCCGACGACGCGGGCTTCTGCGAGCAGCGCCGCCGGCCGGTCGAGCACTGGATGCCGACCGCCTGGGATGCGCAGCGAGGCGAGCCGCGTTCGACGAGCGCGAGCGAAGCGGCGCGCATCGAGGCCGCCGCGCTCGCGCGCGAGCTCCGCGCGCTGCGCGACCGACACGGAATGGTGTGGAAATCGATCGCGGTGCTGTTCCGGAGTCGCACCGACTGGGAGGTCTATCTCGCCGCGCTGCGCGAAGCGGACATCCCGTACGCGGCCGAGGGCGACCGCAGCTACTACCGGCGGCGCGAGATCATCGATGCGACTGCGCTGCTCCGCTGCGTGCTCGATCCGAGCGACGCGATCGCGCTGATCGGCTATCTGCGATCGGCGGCGGTCGGCGTGCCCGACGCGGCCTGGCTCCCGCTCTGGTCGCGCGGCTTCGCCGAGCAGCTCGCGACGCTCGCCGCGCCCGACCGGGCAGCGCTCGAGAGCATCGCGTCCGCGATTCGCGAGGTCGCGCGCTCCATGCCAGCGGGTGTGCCCGGCCTCGAGCGGATCGCGGGCTGGGAGGAGAGCCTGATCGACGCCGTCGAGGGGATCGCCGAGCTGCGCGCGTCGTTCGCGCACTCTGCTCCGGATCTCTTCGTCGACGCGCTGCGAGCGCGCACGCTGTTCGAGGCGACGGAGTCCGCCCGCCAGCTCGGCGCGTGGCGCTGCGCGAGCCTCGAGCACTTCTTTCGGAAGGTCGCGGCGGCGCTCGAGGCGGGCCGCTGCGCGCACGAGCTGCTGCGCGAGCTGCGCGCCGCGACCGCGCGCGAGGAGCTCGCCGAGCCGGGGCTCCCCGCGGATCTCGCGGTCGATGCGGTGCGCGTGATGACGATCCACGGCGCCAAGGGGCTCGACTTCGATCACGTCTATCTGATGCAGCTGCACAAAGGCGTCAGTCACGTCTTGGGCTCGTCCACGGAGGTCGCGGAGCTCGCCGGGCGTCGCGAGCTCCGGCTGATCGATGCACCGACGCTCGGCTGGGACTGCGCGCTCCGCGAGCGCGAGCGCACGGCCGCTGCCGAGCGCGTGCGGCTGCTCTACGTGGCGATGACGCGCGCCAAGCAGCGGCTCGTGATGTCGGGCCTCTGGCCCGCCCACCAGCAGCGCGCGACGGTGGGGCAGGCGATCGAGCTGCTCGGACCGCGCATCGCGGCGAGCGAAGGTCTCGCGGAATGGCTTTCGGGAGCCGCGCGGGCGGGCGCATCGGATTTCGTCGACCCCTTCGGCGCGCGCTGGGTGCTGCCCGCGCTCGACGCGAAGCCGGATGCGGAGGCCGCGGCGGCTGCCGCGCGCTCGCGCGGCGCCGAGCTGCCGAGCGAGCGCGATCTCGTCGAGTCGTCGCGTCGACTCGCGGCGCTGCGGCGCAGCGCTGCGGCGCGCATGGCGCGGCCGATCGGCGCGACCGCGTCCGAGCGCGCGCACCCCGAGCGCGGGCAAGAGGCGCGGCGCGAGCAGCCGGCGCTGCCGGCCGGTCGTGACCGCGCGCGAACGGGGGAGCGCGAGGGTGCGCGAACGGGAGAAGGCGACGGCGGGCGAGTGAACGAAGGCGAGGGCGCGCGTACGCGAGACGGCGAGGGCGCGGCGATCCCGCGCGCGATCGGCAGCGCGATCCACCTCGCGCTCGAGCGTTTCGATTTCGCCGCGGAGCCTGCCGCCGAGGTCGCTCGCCAGCGAGAGGTGGTTGCTCGCGCGCTCGCAGAGGTCGGCGCGGGTGAGCGCGCGGAGAGCGCCGTTGCCGCGGGCACGCGGCTGTGGGATCGCATCGTGCGCGGCCGCTCGTTCGCGCAGCTGCGCGCGCTGTCGGATCGGATCGTCGCGCGCGAGCTGCCGGTGCTGTGTCCGCCGGGCGAGGGCGACGCGCCGCTCGGCTACGTCTCGGGCGCGATCGATCTCGTCTACCGCGAGCCCGACAGCGAGCGGCTGGTCGTCGTCGACTACAAGACGGACGCCGTTTCCGATCCCGCCGAGCTCGAGCGGCGCGCAGCCGCCTACGCGGAGCAGGGATCCGTCTACACGCGCGCTCTCGCGAGCGCGCTCGAGCTCGCCTACACGCCGCGCTTCGAGCTCTGGTTCCTCGACGCCGACCGCATCGTCGCGTGATCGCGCCGCGCGCGGCGGCGCCCGCCAGCCGTCCCGCCGCCGCGCGCTCGACCCCGCCCGCTCGCGCCGGGATTCGACAAGCGCGAGATCCGCGATCAGAATCCCTGCCCGTGAGCGATCGAAGCGCGAGCAGCGCCGCCCAGAGCGTTCGGCAGATTCTCGCGCGCGACGCCGCGGGCGGCAGCGTGACGCTGCGCGGCTGGGTGCGCACGGCGCGCCACTCGAAGGGTGTGTCGTTCCTCGAGATCAGCGACGGCTCGTGCTTCGCGGGTCTGCAGGTGATCGCCGAGCCGCAGCTCGAGAACTTCGACACGCAGCTGCGACACCTGCAGACCGGCTGCGCGGTGGTCGCGACGGGCGAGCTCGTCGAGTCGCCGGGCGCGGGCCAGCGCTTCGAGCTCAAGGCGCGCCGGATCGAGCTGATCGGCGGCGTCGACGCCGATTATCCGCTGCAGAAGAAGCGACACTCGTTCGAGTTCCTGCGCACGCTCGCGCATCTGCGCCCGCGCACGAACACGCTCGGCGCGGTGTTCCGCGTGCGCAACGCGGCCGCGATGGCGGTACACGACTTCTTCCAGCAGCGAGGCTTCGCGCTGCTCCACACGCCGATCATCACGTCCTC
>DASPGF010000442.1:0-4481 GCA_035620755.1 Myxococcota bacterium | reverse complement strand
CCCGCGCGTGATGGCCCGCGCTTCGCGCTCGCAGGCGCGCAACAGCCGGCGCACCACGGCCAGCTGCTCGCCGTAGCGGTTGAAGTCGAGGCGCGAGCCCGCGAGGCAAGCGGGCCCCGGCCCGCTTGCCTCGATCTGCGGCAGCCTCTCCGCGAGCTCGCGCCGCGCGCGGCGCTGACGCTGCTCGGTGGTCGGGTCCGCGCAAACACGGCGAATTGCGGCCTTCTCGTCGAACTCGATTCGCACTCGCAGAGGGCTCAGATCGTCCTCGACGGATTCCGCGAGCTCCGCCGCGAGCTCCGCGACCTCGCGTTCAGCGCGGCACGCGTCGGACGCGAGAGGCTGCATCGCATCGAGCGCCGGGCAGGTCGCGAGCAGCGGCGCGCCCGACGCGCAGCCGAGCAGTGTCGCGAATGATGCACCCAGCAGTATTCGAAAGCGCATCGCGGTCACTCCGCACATCGCTGGAGCGGTCCGACCCACTCGCCTCGCGCCCGGCCGGATCGTCGCGACCGCACTGCTCGCGCGCGGGCGTGCGACAGCCGATAGTTTACCGGATCCACTCCCGTGTGATAGGCTCGCGCGGATGTCGCGGCTCGGCCTCGTCGCAGGGGTGGCGGCCTGCGCGCTCTCGTGCGCCGCGCCGGTGTACGAGCGCAGCTGGATTGCGGTCGAGACGCCGAATTTCCAGATCGCCTCGACGCTCGACCCCGCCGAGTCGATCGAGCTCGCGCAGCAGCTCGAGCTGTTTCGCGCCGTGATCCAGTCGATCACCAACGTGCCGACCATCGATTCAGCAGTCCCAACGCGAATCTTCGTCTTCGAGGATCGATACGACTTCACGCTTTTCGAGAAGTCGCAGGGGACCCTCGGCGCCTTCATACCCGGAATGCGCGACAACCACGTGATCATGCGCAGTGATCGGAAGATGGATAGCACCAGGCTCATCCAGCACGAATACGTGCACTTCGTGATGAACAATGCCACGAATCGGCTCTATCCCTTCTGGTACAGCGAGGGCTACGCAGAGTTTCTGAGCACGGTAACGCTGCACAGCGACGGCAAGCACATAATCGTCGGCGCATTTCCGTCGGATCGCCGCCGAAGCTTTCGGAGCGGCGTCTCGACGCCCTACGCCAAATTGATCTCGGTGCGGCCGGGCTCCGTGGTATGGGGGAACATGCTCTACGAGCAATCCTGGGCGCTCGTCCATTGGCTACAGCTCGGCCGCGGCTCCGAGCGCTCGTTCGTGCTCGACATGGATCGCTACCTCGATTCGATCGAAGCTGGAACCACGGATGTCGAAGCGTTCGAGGAAGCGTTTGGAATCACGCTTCGCGAGCTCCGAAAGCAATTGATCACGTATCTCAATGGCAACTACCAGGCCGTCCCAATTCCCCTGGCGTCCCTGAATTACACGCCCACGTCGCCGCGCGCCCGCACCCTTCCGCGAGACGAGATATCGGTGGCTCTCGGCGAGCTCGCGCTGGTATACGAGAGGAGCGAGCTGGCTCTGGATCTCTTCGGCGCGGCCCGGGCCGCAAATTCCGACAGTGCCCGGGCTCACGCGGGATTTGGCAAGGCGCTCGCGGCAAGCGGACGTGAAGCGGAGGCCGAGCCGTATTTCGCGCAGGCGATTTCAATCGGAGCGGGCGACGCCGAGATCCAGCTCGATTACGCGAAGTACCTTCACAAGACCGCGCTCGCCAATGGCGACGAGACCGCAGCCACGCAGCGCCTCGAGGACGCTCGTACTCACTACCTGCGCAGCCTGAAGCTCGACCCGCAGCTCCCCGAAACCCTCGCGATGTACGGCCGCAGCTATCTCGCGCCGGGCCAGGATCCTGCACGGGGCGTCGAGCCGCTCGAACGTGCGCAGGCGCTGCTGCCGGCAAACCCCACCATCTTGCTATTGCTCGCACGCACCTACTTGCTGTCGGATCGCGAATCGGACGCTCGTCCGCTCGTCGCGCGCGTCGCTGCGATCTCGCACGGAGGCGATCGCATCGCCAAGGCGGATGAGATGCTCGCTTCGCTCCGCGAGGCCGACGACGAAGCCTGGTGAGTCGGTTACGATTCACAGCCGGCAGGAGAACGGATTCGCGGCGCTCCCAGCCATGAGTCCTCCGTTGCAAGCGCAGCGGCGTACGAGGGGAAGTCATGCGCAAGCTCCTGATCGCGTTCGCGGTGCTGCTCGTTCTCGCGGGCGGGCTGTGGTACGCGGCGCACAACCTCAACCGCTACCTCGAGGAGAACCGCGATTGGCTGGCCGAGCAGGCGTCGACTGCGCTCGGCCGCCCGGTCGCGTTCGATGAGATCGGCGTCTCGCTTCGCGGCGGGCTCGGCGCGCGCGTGACGAGCGTCGCCATCGGCGACGATCCCGCATTCGGCAAGGAAGACTTCCTGCGCGCGGAGCGGATCCACGCGGTGATCCGGATCCTGCCCGCGCTGCGCGGGCGCTACGAGGTCTCGCGCATCGAGCTCGACGCGCCCGCGATCCGCATCATCAAGACGCGCCAGGGCTTCAACTTCGATTCGATCGCGCGCGGCTCCAAGCCGGAGGAGCCCGCGCCGGGCCCGAAGGCGATCCCGTTCGTCGTCTCCGCGCTGCGGATCCGCGACGGCGTGATCGTCTTCGAAGACCGCACCGCCTCGCCGCCGTCGGAGCTGCGCGTCGAGCAGCTCGCGTTCTCGGCGAACGACGTGAGCCTCGACCGCGCGATCGAGCTCGAGCTCGCGGCGGCGATCCTCGGCGCGCGCGAGCCGAACCTGCGCGCCGCGGGCACGCTCGGCCCGCTCGGCAGCGCGGCCGACGCCGCGCGCGCACCCGTCGATCTGCGCGTCGACTTCGGTCCGTTCGTGATCGATCGCCTCAAGCAGCTCGCGCTCGTCGGTGCGTCGGTTCCGCGCGAGCTCGGGTCACCCGACCCGATCGCGCTCGGAGTGACCCTTTCGGGCACGCGCGACGCGCTCGCGACGCGCGTGTCGATGGACGCGAGCGATGCGGCCGTCTCGTACGGCGACCAGTTTCGCAAGCCCAAGGGCGTGCGCTTCGCGCTCGACGCCGAGGTCGAGCGCAGCGCGGAGGCGATCGAATTCGACAAGCTCGAGCTCGAGCTCGCGCGCGCGCGGCTCACCGGCAGCGGGCGCATCGGCCTCGCGCCGGACATGCCCATCGACCTCCAGCTTTCGGGAAGCGACGTGCCGCTCGACGGCTGGGGCGATCTGTTTCCCGCAGCGGCGGCCGTCGACACCTCGGGCGCGCTCGATCTCCAGCTCCGCGCGAAGGGGCCGGCGCGCGGCGGCCGCGTGCCGCGCATCGAGGGTACCTTCGCGCTGCAGGAGCTGAGCGCGCGCAAGCCCGGCGGCGACCTCGAGATCGAGGGCCTCACCACGACGCTCAGCTTGAAGGGCGATCGCGCGGAGCTTCCACCGACGGACTTCCGGCTCAACGGAAACCCCGTGCGCGTGGCCGCGAGCGTCAAGCAGCTCAGCAACTTCGATACCGACTTCAGTGTCAGCTCCCCCGCGTTCGATATCGCCGCGCTCGGCGCCGGCGGCAAGGGCGTCGAGCAGCGCGAAGTGATCGAGGGCCTCGAGCTGCGCGGAAACGCGCGCCTCGCGAGCGGTGGACCGCAGCTCGCTGCGACGCTGCACTCGAGCGCGGGCAGCGTGCGCGACATCGCGTACCGCACGCTCGATGCCGAGGCGTCGTTTCGCGACCGCAAGCTGCGCTTCGATAAGCTCGCGCTGCTCGCATTCGACGGCAGCATCACGGGCAGCGGGAGCTGCGACCTCGCGAACCCAGACGTGCCCGCGTTCTCGTTTCGCGGCCGCGTCGACGGCGTCGACCTCGCGGCGCTCGGTGCGCGGCTCGGCGCCGCGCGCGCGCTCCCGCTCTCCGGCCGCCTCGTCGCGAATGCCGATCTCACGGGCGCGGGCGCAGACTGGCCGTCGATCCGCCGCGCGCTGGTCGGAAACGGCGGCCTCGAGGTCAAGGAGGGGATCCTCGGGGGCGTGAACATCGCGGAGAGCGTGCTCGGCGGCCTCACCGGGCTGCCCGGCCTGAGCCAGCTGATCTCTCCGAAGGTGCGCGGCAAGTATCCAGCGCTGTTCGGCATGGAGGACACGGCGTTCGACGTGTTGTCGGGAAAGGTGGCGCTGCAAGGCGGTGAGGCATTGATCGAGCAGCTCGCGCTCGGCGCGCGCGACTACCGGCTCGACGGAAGCGGCACGATCGCGCTCGACAACGCGCTCGACATCGGCATGACGCTGATCGCGTCGCCGGGCCTGACCGAAGACCTGATCGGCGGCGTCAAGCAGCTCAAGCTGCTCAGCGACTCGGCCGGACGCATCCGCCTGCCGCTGCGTCTCGGCGGAACGCTTCCGACCATTCGCGCGCTGCCCGATCTGCAGTTCGTCGCGCGCGAGCTGTCCACCGGGCTCGTGCAGTCCGGAATCGAGAAGGGAATCGAGGCGAT
>DASPGF010000441.1:0-2718 GCA_035620755.1 Myxococcota bacterium | reverse complement strand
GTTCTGGCTGCAGCGAGGCGGCACGGGGCGCGTGGGCGCGTTGTTCGGGCCGGTGATGATGGTCTGGTTCGCCGTGCTCGCCGTGCTGGGCGCGGTTGGGATCGCGCGCGAGCCGCAGGTGCTCGCGGCGGTCGCGCCGTGGCACGGAGCGCGATTCCTCGCCGAGAGCGGCTTTCAGGGCTTCGTGGTACTCGCAGCGGTGTTCCTGGTCGTCACGGGCGGCGAGGCGCTGTACGCCGACATCGGCCACTTCGGTCGCCGGCCGATCCGCTTCGGCTGGTTCGGCTTCGCGCTGCCCGCGCTGCTGATCAACTACTTCGGCCAGGGCGCGCTGCTGCTCGGCGATCCCCAGGCGTCCGCGAGCCCGTTCTTCGAGCTCGCGCCGGGCTGGGCGCTCGTGCCATTGGTGGCGCTCGCCACGCTCGCGACCGTGATCGCCTCGCAGGCGATGATCTCCGGCGCGTTCTCGCTCACGCGCCAGGCCGTGCAGCTCGGCTTCTGCCCGCGCGTGCCCGTGAGCCACACCTCGGCGCAGCTGAGCGGCCAGGTGTTCGTCGCGCCCGTGAACTGGATGCTGATGCTCGCCGCGTGCGCGCTGGTGGTCGGATTCGGCTCGTCGAGCAACCTCGCGGCGGCATACGGCATGTCGGTCAGCGCCGACATGGTGCTCACCACGCTGCTGCTGTGCGCGGTCGCGCACGCGCGCTGGGGCTGGAAGCGCGCAGCGTTCGCGCTCGCGGCGCTGCTGCTGCCGATCGACCTCGCGTTCTTCGGCTCGAACCTGCTCAAGATCTCGCACGGCGGCTGGTTCTCGCTCGCGATCGGCGGCCTCGTGTTCCTCGTGATGACGACCTGGCAGCGCGGGCGCCGCGTGCTGCTCGAGCGGATGGAGGAGACCGCGCTGCCGCTCGATCTGTTCCTGCCGGATCTCGAGCTCGCGAAGCTGCCGCACGTGCCGCGCACGGCGGTGTTCCTGACCCGCGATCCCGAGGGAACGCCGCTCGCGCTGCTGCACAACATCCGACACAACAAGGTCGTGCACGCCCAGACGCTGTTCTTCACGCTCGTCACGGAAGATGTGCCCTATGTGCGAGAGTCCGACCGCGTCGCCGTCAAGCCGCTCGGCGACGGCTTCTTCCGCGTGCTCGCGCGCTACGGCTTCATGGAGTCGCCGAACGTACCCGAGCTGCTCGAGCAGATGCGCGTGCCGGGGCTGAAGATCGACCGCGGGCAGACGAGCTTCTTCGTCGGCCGCGAGACGCTGATCGCGACCGGAAGATCCGGGATGGGGCGCTGGCGCGAGCACTTCTTCGCGTTCCTCGCGCAGAACGCGCTGCCCGCGACCGCCTACTTCGGAATTCCGCCGAACCAGGTGGTCGAGCTCGGCGTGCAGATCGAGCTGTGAGCCGCCCCACGCGTCGCAGCGCAGCGCGTGAAGGATCCGGCGCCCGGGAGCTGTGGGAGAATCGTCGCGTCGCGGAGCCGCGCGCGGCTCAGATCGCGCGCAGCGCGCGTTCGAGATCCGCGATCAGGTCGGAGCCGTCCTCGACGCCGCACGACAGGCGCACGAGTGAATCCGAGATGCCGAGCTCGAGCCGCTGCTCGGGCTTGAGATCCCAGTAGGACATCAGCGCGGGCATCTCGATCAGGCTCTCGACGCCGCCGAGGCTCGGCGCGATATACGGAATGCGGCACGCGTCGACGAAGCGGCAGGCTCCCTCGAAATCGGCGTCGAGCTCGAAGCTCACCACGCCGCCGCAGCCCTGCAGCATGCGGCGCGCCGTCGCGTGGTCGGGGTGGCTCTCGAGCCCGGGATACCAGACGCGCCGCACCGCGGGCTGGCGCTCGAGCCAGCCCGCGATCTCGAGCGCGTTGCGGTTGTGCCGCTCCATGCGCAGCGCGAGGGTCTTGAGGCCGCGCAGCAGCAGGTAGGCGGAGTGCGCGTCGAGCACGCCGCCGAGCACGCCCGCGGCCTCGCGAATCGGCTTGATGGCTTCGGCCGAGCCGAGCACCGCGCCCGCGAGCAGGTCGTTGTGTCCGCCGAGATACTTCGTCGCGCTGTGGATCGCGAAGTCGGCGCCGTGCTCGAGCGGGCGGTGGCACAGCGGGCTCGCGAACGTCGAGTCGATCGCGACCTTCGCGCCGCGCGCGTGCGCGATCTCGACCGCCTCGGGCACGTCGATCACGCGCAGGTAGGGGTTCGTCGGAGATTCCGTGAAGAACAGCGCCGTGTCGTCCCGCAGCGCGTTCGCGAGCTTGTCGGTCTGCGCGGGCTCGATCACGGTCGTCTCGACGTCGAGCTTGGCGAGGAAGTCGCGGATGAACTGGCGCGTGCGCCGGTAGCAATCGCTCGTGATCACGAGGTGCCCACCGCGCGGCAGCAGCGCGAGGAACAGCGTGGTCGCTGCGCACATGCCGCTCGCGAACAGCACGGCGGCCTCGGCGCCGTCGAGCTCGCAGAGCTTGCGCTCGACCGCGCGCCAGGTGGGGTTGCCGTAGCGCCCGTACTCGTCGCGCGCGAGCCGGCCCTCCTGCAGCGCGCGCAGCGTCGCGGAATCCTCGAACCAGAACGTCGAAGTCTGGAAGATCGGCGTCGCGACCGCGTCGCTCTGCTGGTGGTCGCGCTCGCCGCCGTGCACCGAGCGCGTCGAGTCGCCCGCGTCTCGAATCCGCTCGCCGGCCGCGCCCGGGTCGCGGCGGGATGCATCGCTCATGTTC
>DASPGF010000440.1:0-2236 GCA_035620755.1 Myxococcota bacterium | reverse complement strand
CGTGCTGTCCGTCTGCCGCGACGTCACGGACACCGAGCGCGCGCGCCGGGGCCACCGCGAGAGCGCGAACCTCTACCGCACCGTCACCGAGATCAGCCGGGACGTGATCTTCGAGATCGACGACGCGGGTGTGGTGATCTTCGCGAGCCGGTCGCTCGAGGAGCTGACGGGAATCAAGCCCGAGCGCGTCGTGGGGCGCGGCTACCTCGATCTCTTCGACGTCGTCCACCCAGACGATCGCGAGCGCGAGCTCGCGGAGTTCCGCAGCGCGCGCGGAGAGATCGGAGAGCGGGTCAGCTATTCGCCATACCGGGTGCGGCACATCGACGGCTCGTGGGTCTGGTTCTCGGCAATCGGGACCTGGTATGAGACCGCGGACGGCGAACGGCACATGCTCGAGGTCGCGCGCGACATCACGCGCGACGTGATTCGCGAGCAGGAGCGCCTGGAGCTCGCGCGGCAGATGCAGGAGGCGCAGCGGCTCGAGAGCCTCGGCGTGATGGCGGGCGGCATCACGCACGATTTCAACAATCTGCTGACGCCGATCCTCGGTGATGCCGAGCTCGCGCTGCTCGATCTGCCTTTCGAATCGAGGGTCCGGCCGCGCATCGAGCAGATTCGCAACGCCGCGCAGAAGGCGGCCGCGCTGACGCGGCAGCTGCTCGCGTACTCGGGTCAGGGCCCGGTGAGGGTCGAGCCCGTATCGATTTCGCGACTCGTCGAGGAGATGGGCAAGCTGCTCGAGAGCGTGGTCTCGGGCAAGGCCACGCTGAGCTACGAGCTCGCCGGCGACTTGCCGAGCGTCGAGGCGGACGTCTCGCAGCTCTCACAGGTGGTGATGAACCTGATCACCAACGCGTCCGAGGCGGTGCGCGACGGAGCCGGGCACATCGCGCTGCACACGGGATCGGTCGACGCGGAGCAGATCGAGCCCCGCTTCCTGATCGGAGAGTTCAAGCCGTCGGTTGCGCGCTACGTGTTCTTCGAGGTCGCGGACGACGGCTGCGGCATGAGCGCCGAGACCCAGGCGCGGATCTTCGACCCCTTCTTCACGACCAAGTTCACCGGCCGCGGGCTCGGTCTCGCTGCCGTGCTCGGGATCGTGAAGAGCCACGCTGGCGTCGTCGAGCTCGACAGCCAGCTCGGGCGCGGCACGCGTTTTCGCGTGCTGCTGCCCGCCGCCGAGCACGCGAGCGTTCGGCCCGCGACGCGCGCGACGCCGATCGAGGAGTGGCGTTGCAGCGGCTCGCTGCTGGTCGTCGACGACGATCCCGGTGTGCGCGAGATGCTGGACGCGACGCTGCGCCGCGCGGGATTCACCGTGCTGCTCGCGCGCGACGGCCGCGAAGGCGTCGATCTGTTTCGGCGCCACGCCGATGCGATTCGCGCGGTGGTGCTCGACCGAACCATGCCCGACATCGGCGGCGAGGACGCGTTCGACGAGATCCGCCGTATTCGACCCGACGCGCGCATCATGCTGATCAGCGGCTACGCGGAGGAGCGCGCCGCGTGGCACTTCATCGACAAGGGGCTCGACGCGTTCCTCCACAAACCCTTCGAGCCCGAAGCCGTGCTGGAGCGGATCCGGCGCATCATCGACGCCACGCCGCCGCGATCCGGTCAGGGTTAACTCCTAGCTGCGCTCGCGCACTTCGCTGCCGTTGCACGCTTCGACCGCGAATCGAATCGCGGCTGCTAAATCTTCCCGCCGCACCTCCCGATCCATGCCCGAGCAGGTCTGCTCCGTGTTGAGGGATCCACTGCTGGCCGGGGCCCAGTCGGCCGCACGGGTTCAACCGGAGCTGGAATCGGCCGTTCGATGGGAGCCGTCGGCGAGCATGGCGCTCAAACCGGGAAGTCGCGTCTTCCTGCGCTTCGATTCACCGTCGCGCGGACGCGTGCTGCAGCCTGCCACCGTCGAGCGCGTCGAGGACGACGCGTGGACGCTGCGCTTCGACTCGCGCCATCACGCCGTCGAGCTCGGCGAACGACAGCTCGTCTACTTCAGCAAGGCGCGCGAGTTCGTCCAGCAGCCGATGATCGTCGAGTCGCAATCGGGCGATGGGCCGCCGTTCGTGCTCACGCTGAGGGCGGTGGGCGAGCCGGTCGGCGCGGGCTCGCGCGAAGAGGTTCGGGTCTCGACCGTCGAGAGTGGCATGACGGCCGCGCTCGAGGACGAGCAGGGCTGCCCGGTCCAGGACGTGAGCCTGTCCGGCCTCGCCGTCATCTCCGCCCG
>DASPGF010000439.1:0-2435 GCA_035620755.1 Myxococcota bacterium | reverse complement strand
GTCGATCGCTTCGAGCCCGCCCTCGTCGAAGAACGCGCCCGATGCGCTCAGGTAGAGCCGCCGCTCGTCGCGCAGCAGGCTCATCTTGTACTTCGGGAAGGTCCCCTGCAGCGCGATCGCCTGCGTGCCCGCCTGCTGGGGATCCGCGTCGACGAGCTTCTCGGTCGCGACGTCGACCACGGCGACGAACCCGCTCGGCTCCGCGGCGCCGGGCGCGTCCACGGCGAGCGCGTCGAATCGCGACAGCTGGACGAACAGCCTGCCCGCATCGATCGCCATCATCCCGGGAACCAGCAGTGCGCCGATCGGCAGGTCGAGCTCGGCGAAGTCGAGCGCGCTGCGTACCGCGCCGGTTTCGAGATCCAGCGCGAGCAGCGAGCTCGAGCTGCGCGTCGTCACGTACGCGAGCGGCGGGGCGACCACCGCGATGTCGAGCGGCTCGCTGCCCGCGCGCAGCGTGTAGCTGCGCGTCGCGCTCCAGCTCGTGCAGTCGATCTCGACGATCGTGGCGTCGAGATCGCTCACCGCGTAGAGGCGCCCGCCCGCGAAGCGCAGCGTGGGGTTGCGGCCGACCGGAATCGCGTCACCGTCGAACGCCCAGGGCTCGCGCGTCGCGAAGCGCTGCACCCAGCCGCGCGGCTCGACGGGGTCGCTCCATCCCACTGCGACGAAACGCTGTGCGTCGGATGTCGCGGCAGCGGCCTCGCCCGCGAGCGCCGCGCACGCGATCAACGCGACCAGCGTCGGTGCGAGCCAGGATGTGCGACGTCGTCGGATCCGCATGCGGGCTCCCCGAGCGCGTTCGTGCTCTGGCGCTCGATCATGCACGAAGCCGCGGAAAACCGGAAGCGAAATCGCGCGCGGCGCTCGGCTCAGGAGCTCCCGCGCGGCGCCTGCGGCGCGAAGCGGAGCACGCTCAAGATGTTGCTGTAGTCGTCGGTCCAAAGCGGTGCGGCTACGAGGTCCGCGTCCCGGATGCGCTCGATCGCGATGGTGCGCTCGCGCACCCCCAGGTCGCGGATGCGCGCGCGCATCTTCTGCTCGAGCTGCTCGAGGAGCTGCGCATCCGTTGAGAGCAGGACCCAGAGCGCCTTGCCGCTCGAATAGCCCGCGAAGCTGCGATTCTGGACCTGCAGCACGCTGAAGCCCTGCGATGCACCCACGCGCGCGACCAGCGGCGCGAGACGCAGATAGCGGTTGCTTACGTGGACCGCGAGCAGCCCGTCGCGCTCGAGATGCCGAGCGTAGAGTGCGAACGCCTCGCGCGTGAGCAGATGCGTGGGAATCGCATCGCTGCTGAACGCGTCCACCACGAGCACGTCGAATTCGCGCGCACCCGTGCGCGCGAGCTCGCGCTCGAGGGAGAGGCGCGCGTCGCCGAGCACGATCTCGATCTCGGCGCGGCTGTGCGCGAGATAGTCGAAGTGGCCCGAGTCGCGCGCGATCGCGACGATCTCGGGGTCGATCTCGTAGTAGGTAATGCGATCGCCGGCGCGACCGTAGCCCGCGATCATGCCCACGCCGATGCCGATGATGCCGATCTTGCGACCCGGACGCGCACCATCGCCGTCGAGCACGATGCCCTCGGCGCCGAGCGGGCCGTCGTAGAGCGCCATGCCGATCGCCGTGAGCGGCCCGAAGTAGGAGGTCGGGACCGGCCGGATCGCGGGCAGCTGGAGCTGTCGGCCGTGGAGCGTCGAGCCGTTGATCAGCAGCTTGACGTGGCGTCTGGGCTGATCGGGGTTGCATTCCATGACGCGGCTCACGCCGAAGAAGCTGCGCTCTCGGAGCAGCTCGACACCGCACGGGCGGGGTGCGCGGGCGAATGGGGGAACGATCGAGAGCAGCACCATCGCGACCACGCCCAGCGCCGCAGCGGCGCGCCGCGCGCGCGCGGGCAGTGGGCGGCCGCGCCACGCCAGCGCGCCGAGCGCAATCCACGACAGCGCGAGCCCGAGCGGCAGCTCGTGGTAATCGTCGAAGATCAGCGGTGCGAGCAGACCCGTGAACAGGCCGCCGAGGGCGCCGCCCGCGGCGATCGACAAGTAATACGCGGTGAGCTCGGTCGCGTCGGGCTTGCGGCGCTCGAGCTCGCCGTGGAGCAGCATGCAGCTCGAGAAGAGCAGCGCGGTCAGGATCGGGACGTCGTCGGCGATCGCGCCGAGCCGGAATCCGCGCGAAAGCAGCCCGAGGTCTGCGTAGTCGAGCACCGCGTACCCGAGCAGTGAAATGGCCGCAATCGTCCAATAGAGGCGCGGGCGGTGCTGGCGCGCCGACGCGAAACACAGGATGAACGTCGCGAGGTAGAGCGCGAGCGGAACCACCCAGAGCAGCGGGACGCTCGCGACGTCGAGGCAGAGTCGGTTCGTCACGCCCATGAGCAGCACGACCGCGCACGCGGGCAGCAGCAGCCACGCGACGCGCGGCCCGAAGCC
>DASPGF010000438.1:0-3586 GCA_035620755.1 Myxococcota bacterium | reverse complement strand
GAGGAGTTCCAGATGACCGGCAGGCGCGACGCGGGCGCCCGCGTGATCGTGGTCGACGACGACCGCCTGATTCGCGAGATGGTGCGCGATGCGATCGGCGATCGCGCCTCGGTCGAATGCTGCAACTCGTCCGAGGCGGCGCTCGAGGCGCTGCGCGGCGAGCCCGCGGATCTCGTCATCTCGGATCTCACGATGCCTGGGCTGTCCGGCATCGAGCTGCTCGAGGCGATCCGGCGCATCCATCCGTCCACGGATTTCGTGCTGCTCACCGGCAACGCCACGGTCGAGAGCGCGGTGGGCGCGTTGCGCATGGGCGCGGCCGACTATCTCACCAAGCCGATCCATGCGGACGAGCTCGCGTTCATCGTCGAGCGGATCCTCGCGCAGCGCCGCCTGCTCGACGAGAACGCCAAGCTGCGCGCCGATCTGCTCACGCTCGAATCCTGCCGCGGCCTGCTGCGCTGTCTTGAGCCCGCCGAGGTCTACACGAGCGTGCTCGATCTGCTGCTGCAGCACCTGCCGCGACAGCGCGGGCTCGCGCTGTTCCGCCGCCGTTCGATTCCCACCGACGGCATCGCGTTCCGCGGTTTTTCGGAGCAGGAGACGCGCGCGCTGCGAGAGCTGCTCGTGGGCGACAAGTCGATCGACATCGAATCCATCACGCGCACCGAGATCCTCGGCGAGGGCCCGCTGCACGACACGCTGCGCGCCGCGGGAATCGCGTGCGGCACCGTCGCGGCGATTCCGCTGCGCGGCAGCGAGATCGAGGCGGGCGTGTTGTGGCTGTTCGAGGACGGCCGGCGCTTCGAGCCCGCGGAGCTCGAGCGTGCGAGGCTGATCGCGGGACACGCCGAGCTCGCGCTGCGCAACGCCGAGCGTTACAACGAGGCGAAGGAGCGCGCGTTCATCGACGACGTCACGGAGGTCTACAACGCGCGCTATCTGCTGCAGGCCACCGATCGCGAGATCCACCGAGCGGAGCGATACGGCAACCCGCTCACGGTGCTGTTCCTCGATCTCGACCGCTTCAAGCTCGTCAACGATCAGTACGGGCACCTGGTCGGCTCGCGCGCGCTGCGCCGGCTCAGCGAGGTGCTCTCGACCTGCATCCGCCAGGTGGACACGCTCGCGCGCTATGGCGGTGACGAGTTCACGATCCTGCTCCCCGATACACATCACGATGTCGCGTTGGGAATCGCCGAGCGGATTCGGCGCGTGGTGGCGGAGACGCGCTTCGAAGCCGGGCGCGACACGCCGTTCCGGCTGAGCATCAGCATCGGCGTCGCGACCTTCCCGCTGCACGCGAGCGACCGCACGCGGCTGCTCGACGCGGCCGACAAGGCGATGTATCGCGCCAAGTCGCTGGGCCGCAACTGCGTCTGCTCGGCGGCCGATCTCTGAGCGCGCGCTCGCGCCGCGGCGGATTGACAATCCGGTCCCGGCTCTGCTAACGAAGCCCGCGATTTCACTCATTTTTCGGGGTGGCGCGAGCAGGGCGTCGCGCGAGCCGGGAGCGCGGTGACGCGAGCGGCCTCCAAACTCGACGGGATGGGCGCGCTGCGCCGCAGCCACGCCTGCGGTGCGCTCACGGCTGCGGAGGTGGGGCGCGAGGTCGTGGTCGCGGGCTGGGTGCAGCGCCGGCGCGATCACGGCGGCGTGATCTTCGTCGACCTTCGCGACCATCGGGGCATCGTCCAGGTGGTGTTCCGGCCCGAGACGTCGGCCGCGTGCCACGAGCGCGCGGGAGAGATCCGCTCGGAGTACGTGATCCTCGCGCGCGGCAGCGTCCACCGCCGGACTCCCGACACGATCAATCCCAAGATGGCGACGGGCGAGATCGAGGTGGTCGCCGAGGAGCTGCGGCTGCTCAATCGCGCGACGCCGCCGCCGTTTCCGCTCGAGGACAATCCGGGTGTCGATGAAGCGACGCGCCTGCGCTACCGCATCCACGACCTGCGCCGCGCGCCGCTGCAGCGCAACCTGCGGATCCGCCACGACCTCTACCAGGCGACGCGCCGCATCCTCTGCGAGCACGGCTTCCTCGAGATCGAGACGCCGATGCTCACCAAGTCGACGCCCGAGGGAGCGCGTGACTTCCTCGTGCCGAGCCGGCTCCAGCCGGGCGAGTTCTACGCGCTGCCGCAGTCGCCGCAGATCATGAAGCAGCTGCTGATGGTCGCGGGGCTCGACCGCTACTTCCAGATCGTGCGCTGCTTCCGCGACGAGGATCAGCGCGCCGATCGACAGCTCGAGTTCACCCAGATCGACCTCGAGATGTCCTTCGCGGGCGTCGAGGACGTGCTCGGCGTGCTCGAGGCGCTCACCGCGGGCGTGTTCCAGCAGGTGATCGGAGTGGAGATGCAGCGCCCCTTTGCGCGCATCTCGTACGCGGAAGCGCTCGCGCGCTACGGAACCGACCGCCCCGATACGCGGATCCAGCTCGAGCTCGTCGATCTCAGCGATGCGTTCCGGGACAGCGCGTTCCGCGCGTTCCGCGCGGCGATCGATGCCGGCGGGATCGTCAAGTGCCTGCCGATCCACGACGCCGAGGCGCTCGGGCGCGGCGACGTCGATCGGCTCGAGACGCTCGCCAAGAAGGAGCTCGGCGCCCGGGGCCTCGCGTGGATCCGCGTCGGCGACGACGGCTCGTGGCAGTCGCCGATCGTGAAGTTCTTCTCGGAGGCGGAGCGCGAAGCCGTCGCGCAGCGCACGGGAGCGCGGCCGGGATCGCTGCTGCTGTTCCAGGCGGACGCCGCCGACCGCGCCAACGCCGTGCTCGCGCGCCTGCGCTCCGACCTCGGCCGCCAGCTCGGCCGCCTCGACGGCCGCGCTTGGGACACGCTGTTCGTGGTCGACTTCCCGCTGTTCCAGCGCGACGAGGAGGGGCGGCTCACCTACGTCCACCAGCCGTTCGTCGCGCCGCTCGACGAGGACATCGCGCGGCTCGACAACGAGCCCGACCAGGTGCGCGGTACGCACTACGATGTCGTCGTGAACGGCGTCGAGCTCGGCTCCGGCAGCCTTCGCAACCACCGCTCGGACGTGCAGCGGCGCATTCTCGAGATCCTCGGCTATTCGAAGCAGGACGCCGAGGCGCGCTTCGGCTTTCTGCTGAACGCGCTCGACGCGGGCGCGCCGCCGCACGGCGGCTTCGCGTACGGCCTCGACCGCTGGGTGATGCTGCTCGCCGACGCAGACAACCTGCGCGACGTGATCGCGTTCCCGAAGACCCAGCGCGGTCAGGATCTGCTGATGGGCGCGCCGACGGCGGTCGAGCCGCAGCAGCTCGCGGAGCTCGAGATCGGGCTCGCGCCGCCTCGCCAGGGCGATGGGTGAATCGCCATGGCGAACTACACGCGCCTCGAACCTCCCGTCCGCGGCACGCGCATCGAGCGCGACGCGAGCGGCAAGCTCGCGGTACCCAGCGATCCGATCGTTCCCTTCATCGAGGGCGACGGCACGGGCCCCGACATCTGGGCGGCCGCGGTGCGGGTCTTCGACGCAGCGGTCGCGGCCGCGTACTCGGGCGCGCGCGCGATCGCGTGGTCCGAGATCTACGCGGGCGAGAAGGCCAACGCGGTGTACG
>DASPGF010000437.1:0-4102 GCA_035620755.1 Myxococcota bacterium | reverse complement strand
TCGCGGCCGCTGGAAGTCGGGCCGGAGTTACCACTACATGGACGCCGCCTACGCGATCGCCGTCCAGGCCGCGGGCGGAACTCCGATCTATCTGCCGAGCCAGGCCGACCCGCGCGCGCTGCTCGGCAGCATCGACGGCCTGCTGGTTCCGGGTGGAGACGATCTGCCGCCTCCGCGGGAATATCCGGCGGATGTGAAGTTCGATCTCGCACCCGCGCAGCAGCTCGACTTCGACCGGCGCCTGCTCGCGCAGGCGCTCGAGCGACGCATTCCTGTGCTCGGCATCTGCTACGGGATGCAGCTGCTCGCGAGCGTGTGCGGCGGAGCGTTGCTCTACGACATCGCGACCGACGACCCTCGCGCGATGCCGCACCAGCTCGCCGAGGCCGATGGCCGGCACGCGCTGCGCGTCGAGACGGGAACGCGCCTCTACGCGCTGCTCGGCGCCGCGCCGCCGCCCGTGAACAGCCTCCACCACCAGGGCGTCGCATCGCCCGGCGGCGAGCTTCGCGTCGCCGCGCACGCCGAGGACGGACTGATCGAAGCCATCGAGCACAACGGCGAGCCGTTCTGCGTCGGCGTCCAGTGGCACCCCGAGAAGCTGTCGGGAATCCATCGCGACGCGCTGTTCGGCGCGTTCATCGCCGCGTGTCGCTGACGCGCGAGCACACGATCCGCGCGCGTCGCCGATGCACGGCGGGCGCGCGTTCGAGCGCGGCGGAATACTAGGCCGATGGCCCGCGCGCTCGGCTCGGCACTGTTCTGGATCTTCATGGCGCTGTCGTCGATCGCGATGTTCCCGATCGCGCTGCTCGTCTGGGCGCTCACCCTGCCCTTCGATCGCCGCAGGCTGGTCCTCCACCGGCTGACCTGCTTCTGGGCCTCGCTCTACACCTGGCTCAATCCCGCGTGGCCGGTGCGGATCGTCGGAAGGGAGAAGATCGATCCGCGCGAGACCTACGTGATGGTCGCGAATCACCAGTCGCTGCTGGACATCCTGGTGCTGTTCCGCCTGTTCCGGCACTTCAAGTGGGTCTCGAAGATCGAGAACTTCCGGATTCCCTTCGTCGGCTGGAACATGCGCCTCAACGACTACATCCAGCTCAAGCGCGGCGACCGCGCGAGCATCGCGGCCATGCTGCGCAGCTGCCGCGAGCACCTCGCGCGCGGCAGCTCGATCATGATGTTCCCGGAAGGCACGCGCTCGCCGACAGGAGCGCTGCGCGCGTTCAAGGTCGGCGCGTTCGACCTGGCGAAGGACGCGAAGCGGCCGCTGCTGCCGATCGTCGTGCACGGAACGGCCGCGGCGCTGCCCAAGCGCGGGGTGATCCTGCAGGGTCGGCATCGCATCCTGATCGAGGTGCTCGATCCGATGCCGTACGCGTCGTTCGCGGACGAAGAAGCCGAGAGCCTCGCGCTTCGCGTGCACGACCTGATCGGCGAGCGCCTCGACAAGGCGCGCTGATCGATCGACATCGCGCGGTCGCGCGCGGATCGGGCGACGCTGCAAAGACGCGCGGATTGCCCAACGCGTTCGGGCTGCGCAGCGAGCGAGCCGTCCGCGCTTCGACTCAGGCGCCGCCTTCGCGCTCGAGCAGCAGCTTCTCGAAGCCGTCCGCGGGCACGGGCTCCGAGAACAAGAAGCCCTGCGCGGCATCGCAGCGCGCCGCGCGCAGCCGCGCGAGCTGCGCCTCGGTCTCGACGCCTTCGGCGACGACCTGGAGCTTGAGGCTGCGCGCGAGCGTGATGATCGCGTCGGTGATCGCCGAATCGCCCTCGTCCGTCGTGAGATTCCGAATGAAGACCTGGTCGATCTTGAGCGCGTCGAGCGGGAAGTGCTTGAGGTAGCCGAGCGACGAGAAGCCCGTGCCGAAGTCGTCGATCGCGATCTTGACCCCGAGCGCGCGCAGGCGTCCGAGCGTGACCGTGACCGCTGCGACGTCGAGCAGCAGGCTCTCGGTGAGCTCGAGCGTGAGCGTCTGGGGGCTCAGCGCCGAATCGCGCAGCGCCGAGCGAACGACGTCGAGGAACGACCCGTCCTTGAACTGGCGGCTCGAGACGTTCACCGAGATGCTGAACAGGCCGTGGCCCGCGTCCTGCCACGCGCGCGCCTGTGCGCAGGCCTCGCGCAGCATCCACTCGCCGATCTCGATGATCAGCCCCGACTCCTCCGCGAGCGGCACGAAGTCGCCCGGCGACACCATGCCGAACTCCGGATGCACCCAGCGAAGCAGCGCTTCCGCACCCACGACCTCGCGCGTCTGGACGTCGACGACCGGCTGGTAGAAGGCGCGCAGCTGATCGAGCTCGATCGCCTTGCGCAGAGCGCTCTCCATCGCGAGCCGCTGGACCGCCATCGCGTTCATCGACGGCGTGTAGAACTGGTAGTTGTTCCGGCCCTGGCGCTTGGCGTGGTACATCGCGGCGTCGGCGTTCTTCATCACCGTCTCGACGACCTGCCCGTCCGCGGGGTAGATCGAGATTCCGACGCTCGCCGTGACGAAGACCTCCTGATTGCGGAGCGTGTAGGGGCGTGTGATCTCGGACAGCAGCCCCTGGGCGACGCGCGCGGGCGAGTCGACGCCCGAGAAATTGGTCAGGCAGAACGCGAATTCGTCTCCTCCGATGCGCGCGACGCTGCCGCTGCGGAGCCGCTCGGTGAGCCGCTGCGCGACGAACTTCAGCAGCTCGTCGCCCGCGTTGTGCCCGAGCGTGTCGTTGACCTGCTTGAACTGGTCGAGGTCGAGCAGACACACGGCGACGCGGTGGCCATTGCGACTCGCGCGGCGCAGCGATTCGCGCAGGTGCTCCATGAACAGCAGGCGGTTCGGAAGCCCGGTCAGGCTGTCGTAGTAGGCGAGCAGCCGGTTCTCCTCGATGCGATGCACGTGCGACAGCGCCGCCGCAGCCTGGTCGGCGAGCTGGCGCGCGAACGCGAGGCTCTCGAGCTCGCTGCTGCGAACCTCGCGCTGGCCGAGCAGCAGCACGCCGACGAGCTGCTGCTCGATCCACAGCGGCAGCGCGGTGGCCTGTGCCATGCCCGCCTCGGCGAGGGGCTCGAGGAAGCCGCGCGCGTCCGGCCCGATCGCGAGCGGCCGCTCCGCGTCGCGGCCGCGCAGCTGCTCGACCTCCTGCGTCGCGAGCAGCGGCCTCTCTCCGCGGGTCCAGCGTTTGCGCGTGGGATCGACCTGATACGACGTCATGCAGTCGGCGTTCTTCGTCTCGAGCAGCAGCAACGCGACGTAGTCGCTCGCGTACAGACCGCTGATGCGCTCGAGGATCGGAGTCGCGATTCCCTGGCCGTCCGTCGCCGAGAGGATCGCGCGATCGATCTCGATCAGGCGCTCGAGCGCGCTGAACTGCTTCGCGAGCCGCCCCGACATCGCGTTCAGCGATGCGGCGAGCTCTTGCAGCTCGTCTCCGCTCTCGACGCGAAGCTCGGCGTCGAATTCGCGGCCGGCGATGCGCCGCGCGCCGCGCATCAGCGCGTGCAGCGAGCCGAGCAGCGCTCGAACGCGCGCTGCCCCCGCGCTCGCGACCACGATGACCACGAGCAGCAACGCGGCGGGAAACAGCGCGCGCAATCGCTCGACCGGTGCGAGGATCGCGCTCGCAGGCTCGCTCAGGACGACCGACCAGCGCTCCGCGTCGAATCGCGAGTCGAGCGCGAGGCGCGCATAGCCCGCGAGCTGCTCGCCTCCGGGCCCGCTCCAGCGGAAGCTCCCGGCCGTGCTGCGCGCAATCCGCTCGGGAAAGGAAGCGAGCAGCTGCGCGCCGCCGGGCCCCGAGCAGCCGGCCACCGGCTCGCGCGCGCGGAGCACGCAGAGGCTCGCCTGCGAGAGCATCAGCTCGCGCTGCACCTGTTCGATCAATCGGGGCGCGTCGAGCTCGGCGATCAGCGTGCGCGCGCCATCGCGATCGATCGCCACCTCGAGAAGCAATCGAGCGGGCGCGCGTTCGCCGCTGTGCAGCGCGAGCAGCCTGCTTGCGGATGGCGAGCCGCGCGCGGGCTCGGCGTGCGCAAGTGGCGGCAGCGGCGCCTCGCCGAGCAGCGGCTGTGCGCGTCCGTCGCGCTCGATCCGCGTGACGGCTCGGAAGCGCT
>DASPGF010000436.1:0-3671 GCA_035620755.1 Myxococcota bacterium | reverse complement strand
GGTGATGTAGCGGCTCGTCTCGGTGTTGTAGAGCTTGCGGTTCGCGTAGCGCTTGACCAGCACGCTCATCGCGCGTCCCCTGCGTGTCGAGAGCGGAAGGCCCGGGCCCGCGTCCCAGCCGCCGACGTTAGCCCAGATCGGAGCGCGCGAGGGCTCTGCGGGTGCGCCGCGCTCATCCCTCGACGGTCACGCGTTGCACGCGCGCGCGCGGGGCGCGCGCGGTGTCGGCGCGCGACGATCGCCGCGCGTGGCGCGCGCGCGCGGCGTCGCCGCCGCGCTCGCGGCGGACCCCGAACTCCCAGAGAAGCTCGCGAAGCCCGAGGAACGCGCGCAGCACGGCGCGCGCCTCGTCGTCGCTCTCGGCGCGCTGCTGCCAGCGTGCGATCTCGACGTCGAGCGCCTCGGCGATCGATTGCAGCAGCGGGCCGCCTGCGTGCAGCGCGGCATCGGCGTCGATCTCGGCGCGCAGCGCCTCGAGGATGCGCGAGAGCGCGCCGAGCAGTGCGCTGCCCGCGGGCGGCTCGCCGATTGCCGCGAGCGAAGCCGCGTCGAGCAGCGCGCCGAGCGCGGCGAGCGTCTCGCCGAGCGCGGCCTTGGCGTGACCGCGCGCACGCGCGATCGCGTCGGCAGCGCGCTCCTCGCGCGCGGCGCGCGCGCTCGAATTCGGGTCGCCTCGGCGCTCCCTCGTCGCCACGCTAGGGCTCCCGTGTTCTCGCAGCGATCCGATCCGCCATCTGCGCGAGCCCCGAGAGGTCGTGGACGTCGCCGTCGAATTCGGGGATCGCGATCCAGAAGCGGCCCTGCGCGTGGATTCGCTCGCGCAGCGGCTCGGCCGCGAGCGCGTCGGATCTCACCCACGCAGCGTATCTCGCCGCGGCGAGCGCCGCCGCCTCGGCGGCGAGCGCCGCCGGGTACGCATCGCCCTCGCTGGCTCGCAGCGCTTCGCTGAGCTTCGCCACGTCGGCGCTCCGCGGCTCGCTGTCGAGCGGCGGCGCTCCGCTCGACGGCCAGAGCCGCAGCCGATTCGCGATCGCGCCCGCGAGCAGCACGCCGTGGCGCTCGATTCGCTCGAGCAGCGCGCTCGCTTGCAGCGCCGACTCGCGCCCCGGCCCCGAAACCAGCACGAACGCGGAGCCGGCGCCTCTCAGCAGCGACTGCACGCGCTCGGCGCGGTCGCGGAAGCCGTCGGCCATCGAGTCGAAGGCGATCAGGAACTCGGAGACGTCCTCGAGGAAGCCGATCCCCGTGATGCGCTCGAGCAGCTGGAGCAGCCGCTGCGTGCCGCGGTGGAACAGCCGGAAGCTCAGGCGACCTGCCGCGAACGCGGGGTGGATCAGCATCTTCACGAGCCGGCTGTCGAGGAACTCGATCAGGCGCTGCGGCGCCTCGAGGAAGTCGAGCGCGTGCTGCGCGGGTGGCGTGTCGACGACGATCAAGTCGAAGCGGCCGCTCTCGTGCATCTCGAAGACCTTCTCCATCGCGGAGTACTCGACGCTGCCCGCGAGCGCGTTGCTGATGTGCTGGTAGATCGGGTTCGCGAAGATGCGCTCGCGGATCGCGGGCTCGCGCGCGAAGCGCTCGACCAGATCGTCGAAGGTGCGCTTCATGTCGAGCATCATCGCGAACAGCTCGCCGGCGGCGGGCACGCCCCATTCGCCGAGCCGCGCGCGCTCGATCGGCTGCGGACGGTTGCCGAGCGCCTCGACCCCGAGCGCGTCGGCGAGCCGGCGCGCGGGGTCGATCGTCAGCACCAGCACCTTGCGACCGCGCCGCGCCGCCTCGAGCGCGAGCGCCGCGGCAATCGTGGTCTTGCCCGTGCCGCCCGAGCCGACGCAGACGAGCAGCGCGCGCTCGACGAGGATCGCGTCGAGGCAGAGCTCCGCTCTCACGGCTCGGCGACCGGCTCCGCGAGCAGCGCGCTCGCGAGCGTCGAAATCTGCTCCGGGCCCTCGACTCCCTCGGCGAGCCGCGGCAGCTCCACGACCGGCAGTCGCGTCGTGCGCTGGATCTCGCGCGAGAAGCGGCGGTTGAGCTCGTGGCGCGCGCGCAGGTAGCGGGCGCAGCTCGCGAGCACGCGCGGCCGCGGTAGCTCGCCGAGCGCGAGGTCGGGGTCGAGGCGCGCGAGCGCGCGGTCGAGGTCGGGGATCGCCGCGGGAAAGGGCGGCCCCGATACCGCGTTGACGATCACGCGGTCGACCGCGATGCCCATCTCGCGCACGCGCGCCGCGAGCTCCGCGCTCTCGCGCGCGGGCAGCTCCTCGGCGAGCGCGACCGGCAGCACGAGCGTCTGCTCCGCATCCTCGAGCATGCGCTCGACGCGCTGCGTGGGCGATCGCAGCGGCCCCGCGCGCACCGCCGACACCACCACGCGCGGCACGTCGAGGAACGCCACGCCGTGTCCCGTCGCCGGCGCGTCGACGACGATCAGCTCGAACCGATGGCTCTGGCCATCCGCGGCGCGCAGCTGGGAGAGGTGCCAGATCTTCCCGAGCGTGATCAGCTCGCGCCAGCCGGGAGTCGCGCCGAGCAGCTCGCGGAACGCCTTGTTGCGAACCGCGGCGTCGACGACCGCGCGCGCGCCGAGCCGCAGCCCGAGGTACTCCGCGAGCGCATCGAACGGATCGATGCGCAGCGCGTGGAGCCCGGGAGAGAGCTCGCGGCCTGCGTAGCCGACCCGGGGGGCCTGCGGATGCAGCAGGCGAGGGATCTGCTCGTCGGGGCCGACCTCGGCGACGATCACCCGCAGCCCCGCTCGCGCGCCCGCGAGCGCGAGCGCGGCCGACACCGTCGTCTTGCCCGTTCCGCCCTTGCCGGTGACGATGACGAGCCGCCGCTCGAGCAGAGACCGCTGGGCTCCTGCGGCCAAGGCGGGCCTCCGAGAGCTGGGGGCTTGCCGCGGCGGCTCCGCGCGGTTCTCAAGCGGGGCGCGCACGGCTCCGAAACGAGCGAGACGGACCGGAATCGGGAAAGCCCGCGAAGCATAGCGGGAGCGCCCGAGCCGCGCGCGGCGCGAAATCGGGGGGATCGGTCTCCGTGTTTGTCACCTGCGACAGCTGCCACGCCGAGTACGAGCTCGACGACGCCAAGATCCCCGCGCGCGGCGCGCGGCTGCGCTGCACGAGCTGCAAGCACTCGTTCGTCGTCGTGCCGCCGGGCGGCGGCGATCTTGCGCGCGCCGAGGAGCTCGCGCGCGCCGCGCAGTCCGAGACCGCGAGCCGCGCGCCGGAACCCGAGCCGCAGCCTGCCGCGGCCGACGACGAGCCGGGCTTCGACGGCGAGAGCGATTGGGAGTTCAACGACGTCGTCGAGGCCCCCGACGCGGGCTCGGGGAGCGACGCGTTTGGCGTCGAGGAGGCGGCCGCTGAATCGGGTACCGGCTGGGGTGATCTCGGGAGCGCGGAGGACGTCGTCGACGACCTGCTCGGCTCGAGCGGCGCCGTCGACCGCGACGCCGCCGGCGCGGTCGACGATCTGCTCGGCGAGATCGATTTCTCCGCGCCGCAACCGCGCACGGCCCCCGAGTTCGACAGCGCGCCCGCAAGTGCCGCGCGCGATCTCGGGGGGCGCGAAGCCGCGTCGGCGTTCGAGGCGCTCGAGGCCGATCTCGCGGCTACTGCGGCCGACGAATTCGAGAGCCTCGCGGACTGGGGCGATCTCGGCGAGCCGGCCGA
>DASPGF010000435.1:0-5648 GCA_035620755.1 Myxococcota bacterium | reverse complement strand
CCTACTCACCGCCTGCGTCACCGACCCGTACACCGGTGAACAGAAGGTCAGCAAGACGGCGACCGGTGCCGTGATCGGAGGCGCGGCGGGCGCGGCGATCGGCGCGGCCGCGGGCGCGGTCGCGGGCGGCGCGGTCGGCGGCTACATGGATTACCAGGAGGCCAAGCTGCGCGAGAAGCTGCAGGGAACGGGCGTGAGCGTCACGCGCGCGGGCGACGAGCTGATCCTGAACATGCCGGGAAACATCACGTTCGAGGTCGACAGGGCCGACATCCGCGCGAGCTTCTACGACGTCCTCAACTCCGTGGTTCTCGTCGTGAAGGAGTTCGACAAGACGATCATCGAGATCTCGGGCTACACCGACAGCACGGGGAGCGACAGCTACAACCAGACGCTCTCCGAGCGGCGCGCCGCGAGCGTCGGCGGCTACCTCACGTCGCAGGGTGTGGCCGCGGGCCGCGTGGTCACGAAGGGCTTCGGCGAGCGCTACCCGATCGCGAGCAACGACACGCCGGCGGGTCGCGAGAGCAACCGCCGCGTCGAGCTCAAGCTCGTGCCGATCACGAGCTGAGCGATCACGCGCTGAGCGGGCAGTCCCACGACTGCAGCGGGGCGTCGCTCGCCGCTCGCGACGTCGCGGTTGCACGGCGCGATCGTGACTCGCCGCGAGGCGTTCAGGCGATCCCGAGGTTGCTGCGAATGCGCGCCTCGATGGGCTGGGTGTCGGGCTCGAACGCGCGAGCGGTGATCTGCTCGAAGGTCTCGACATAGCGGCGCGTCGCCTCGCAGCGAACATCGACGGGAATCTCCGGCGGCGATCCGTCGCCGCGGTAGCCTCGATCGCCGAGCCAGCGCCGCAGGTACTCTTTGTCGAGCTGCGTCGGGTCCGCGCCCTGCGAGAGCGCGCGCTCGTAGCTGTCGAGGTGCCAGTAGCGCGACGAGTCGGGCGTGTGGATCTCGTCGATCGCGACGATCTCGCCGTTCGCGTCGAGCCCGAACTCGTACTTGGTGTCGACGAGGATCAGCCCGCGCCGCTCCGCCCAGTCACGCCCTGCCGCGAACAGCTTCGCGCCGATCGCAGCCGCGCGGTCGTAGTGCTCGGCGCGGATGCGACCGCTCGCGATCAGCGCGTCGCGCGAGGTCAGCTCGTCGTGCGCGCCGTGCTCGGCCTTGGTGGTCGGTGTGAGCAGCGGCTCGCGCAGCCGCTCGTGCTTGCGCATCCCCTCTGCGAGCCGGTGGCCGCAGTACTCGCGCTCGCCGCGCGCGTAGGCGGTCCAGATCGAGGTCGAGCTCGAGCCCGTGAGATAGGCGCGGTAGACGAACTCGACGGGCAGCGGCCTGCATTCGAGCACCTTCGACACGTTGGGATCGGGCACCTCGAGCAGGTGGTTGCGCGCGATGTGGCGCGTCTTCTCGAACCAGAACGCCGCGAGCTGGTTGAGCAGCTGTCCCTTGAACGGCAGCGTGCCGACGATCACGTCGAAGCAGCTCACCCGATCCGTTGCGACGATGTAGCGGTGCTCGCCCGCGACGTAGTTGTCGCGAACCTTGCCCGCGTGCCGCGTCCCGAGGCTCTCGAAGTGCGTCTCGGCGAGGGTGCGCTCGCACTGGCTTCTCAGCAGCTGGAAATCGATGCCCATGAAGTTCCCCATCCCCTCGTCGCGCGCAGCGTGCGCCACCGCGGATATAGCATGCGACGACGCCCAAGCAACGAGGGAGCGGAGCTTTTCGGGCTTGTTGCGCGCGCCTCGCACGGTTAAAATTGCGTTTGTTCCCATTCGATCCGATGAGCGATACCCCAGGGCTCCCATTGTTCTCGGTGATCCAGTTTCCGGGCTCACTCGACGATCGCGACATGCGCTTCGCGCTCGACGGCGTGCTGAAGGCGAGCGCGCAGCTCGTCTGGCACAAGGAGACGCAGCTTCCCGCGGACACGCGCGGCGTGGTGCTGCCGGGCGGCTTCTCGTACGGCGACTACCTGCGCTGCGGCGCGATGGCCAAGTACTCGCCCGTGATGGCGGCCGTCAAGCGCTTCGCGGACGCGGGCGGGCCCGTGCTCGGGGTGTGCAACGGATTCCAGGTGCTCTGCGAGGCCGGCCTGCTGCCGGGGGCGCTGCTGCGCAACCGCAACCTGCACTTCGGCTGCGCGTTTGTGCACCTGCGCGTCGAGCGCGCGCGCGCGCCATTCACCTCGCGCGCCATCGTGGGACAGGTGCTGCGCATCCCGATCAAGAACGGCGAGGGCGCCTACTATGCGGCGAGCGACGAGCTCGCGCGGATCGAAGCCAATGGCCAGGTCGTGCTGCGCTACTGCGACGCGAACGGCGTCGTCGACGAAGCCTCGAACCCGAACGGCTCGCTCGCGAACATCGCAGGCGTCTCGAACCCGCGCGGCAACGTGCTCGGGCTGATGCCGCATCCCGAGCACGCGGTCGAGCCGGGAATCGGCGGCACGGACGGCCGCGTGCT
Source organism: Myxococcota bacterium (assembly GCA_035620755.1). Classification (GTDB taxonomy): domain Bacteria; phylum Myxococcota_A; class UBA9160; order UBA9160; family SMWR01; genus JACZVU01. Next base: position 3,179 of record DASPGF010000435.1, on the reverse strand, counting down.
GCTGGGCTCGCTGATCGACGCGGTCCGCGGCGCCGAGCGCGCGCGATGATGCGCCGTAGCGACCCCGTCGTCGATCTCGCGCTCGCGCGCGAGCACGGCCTCAGCGACGCCGAGTACGCGCGCATCGTCGAGATCCTCGGCCGCACGCCGAGCTTTCCCGAGCTCGGCATCTTCTCCGTGATGTGGTCCGAGCACTGCTCCTACAAATCGAGCAAGCGCTACCTGCGCCAGCTGCCGACCCGCGGCGAGCGCGTGCTGCACGGGCCCGGCGAGAACGCGGGCGCGGTCGACATCGGCGATGGCCTCGCGGCGGTGTTCAAGATCGAGAGCCACAACCATCCCTCGTTCATCGCGCCCAAGCAGGGCGCCGCGACGGGCGTCGGCGGAATCCTGCGCGACGTGTTCACGATGGGCGCGCGCCCGGTCGCGAGCCTCGACTCGCTGCGCTTCGGCCCGCTCGAGCAGCCGCTGCACCAGTATCTGCTCGCGGGCGTGGTCGAGGGAATCGGCAGCTACGGCAACGCGGTCGGCGTCGCGACCGTCGGCGGCGAGGCGCAGTTCCACCGCTGCTATGGCGGAAACATCCTCGTGAACGCGTTCAACCTCGGAATCGCGGAGATCGACAAGATCTTCCTCGCGCGGGCCGCGGGCGTGGGCAACCCCGTGATCTACGTCGGCAGCAAGACCGGGCGCGATGGCATCCACGGCGCGAGTCTGCTCGCGTCGGCGGAGTTCGACGAGAGCAGCGAGGCCAAGCTCCCGACCGTGCAGGTCGGCGATCCCTTCACCGAGAAGTGTCTGATCGAGGCCTGCCTCGAGCTGATGGCGAGCGACGCGGTGGTCGGCATCCAGGACATGGGCGCGGCGGGCCTCACCTGCTCGTCGTTCGAGATGGCGAGCTCGTCGGGCACGGGCATCGCGCTCGACCTCGACGCGGTGCCGCAGCGCGAGGCGGGCATGACCCCCTACGAGCTGCTGCTCTCGGAGAGCCAGGAGCGCATGCTGCTCGTCGCAAAGGCGGGGCGCGAAGACGAGGTGGCCGCGATCTTCCGGCGCTGGGACCTCGAGGTCGCGGTCGTCGGGCGCGTGACCGACGACGGCCGCATGCGCATCCAGTGGCACGGCGAGACGGTCGTCGACATTCCGGTCGACCCGGTCGCGAGGAGCTCGCCCGAGCTCGACCGACCCGTGCGCGCGCCGGCGGATCTCGGCGAGCGCCAGAAGCTCGATCTCGCTTCGGTCGCGCCCGAGGACGATTTCGCGGGCGCGCTCTGCGCGCTGCTCGACTCGCCGAACCTCGGCTCGAAGGAGTGGATCTACCGCCAGTACGACCAGCTCGTGCAGGGCAACACCGCCATCCGCCCGGGCGGCGACGCGGCGCTCGTCCGGGTGCGCCGCCCCGACGGCACGCCGACCCGCAAGGGGCTCGCGCTCGCGGTCGACTGCAACGCGCGTTGGTGTTGGCTCGACCCGCGCGCGGGAGCGATCGCGGCCGTCGCCGAGGCCGCGCGCAACGTCGCGTGCAGCGGCGCGCGGCCGCTCGCGCTCACGAACTGCCTGAACTTCGGCAGCCCCGAGCGGCCCGAGATCATGTGGGAGTTCGCCGAGGCGACGCGCGGCATCGCGCAGGCCGCGCTCGCGCTCGACACGCCCGTGGTGTCGGGCAACGTGTCGTTCTACAACGAGACCTCGGGGAGCGCGATCTTCCCGACGCCGACGGTCGCGGTGGTCGGGCTGCTGGAGGACTGGCAGCGCCACGCGGTCGCGCATTTTCCCGAGGCCGGGCTCGCGGTGGTGCTGCTCGGCGAGACGCGCGAGGAGCTCGGCGGCAGCGAGTGGCTCGCGCAGCGCCGCGGCCTCGAGGCGGGCCTGCCGCCCGCGGTGGATCTCGCGCACGAGAAGCGCCTGCACGAGCTGCTCGCGGCGGGCGTCGCGCGCGCGCTGATCCGCAGCGCGCACGACGTCTCCGACGGCGGCCTCGCGGTCGCGCTCGCCGAGTGCGCGATCGCGGGGCCCGATTCGACCGAGGGGCGCCGAGGTGTGGGTGCGGCGATCCGGCTGCCGTGTACCATTCGCCCGGACGCGTTGCTGTTCGGGGAGTCGACGGGCCGCGTGGTCGCCACGAGCGGGGATGCCGCGTCGCTGCTCGAGCTCGCGAAGCAGCTCGGCGTGCGCGCGCAGCGCATCGGCGAGACGGGTGGGGCGCGGCTGTCGATCGCGCCGCTCGACGGCGAGCCGTGGCTCGACGTCGAGCTCGAGCAGCTCCAGGCGTGCTGGCGTCGCGCGATCCCGCGCCGGCTCGGAGATGCGGGGTAGTGATGAGCCGCAGACGGATCGAGATCGATCCCGCGCTCGAGAGCGCGCTCGCGCAGCAGCTGCGCGCGGATCGCTTCCACGACGAGTGCGGCGTGGTCGGCATCCAGGGTCACCCCGAGGCCGCGAAGATCGCCTACCTCGGCCTCTACGCGCTGCAGCACCGCGGGCAGGAGAGCGCGGGCATCGTCTCGCTCGACGGCGGCGAACACCTCGTCCATCGCGCGATGGGGCTCGTCGCCGACGTGTTCAGCGAGAAGACGCTGAGCCGGCTGCCGGGCCGCATGGCGATCGGGCACGTGCGCTACTCGACCGCAGGCGGGAGCGAGCTGCGCAACGCGCAGCCGTTCTGCGCGACCACCGACGGCGGCCCGGTCGCGATCGCGCACAACGGCAACCTCGTCAACGCGCTCGCGATCCGGCGCGAGCTCGAGAGCCGCGGCGCGATCTTCAGCACCACCGCGGACAGCGAGACGATCGTGCAGCTGCTCGCGCGCTCGCGGGAGCGCACCCAGGAAGAGCGCCTGATCGACGCGCTGTCGCGCGTCAAGGGCGCGTTCAGCCTGGTGCTGATGACCGGCGATTCGCTGATCGCGGCGCGCGACCCCTACGGCTTTCGCCCGCTGTGCCTCGGTCGGCTCGACCGCGCGTGGGTCGTCGCGAGCGAGACCTGCGCGCTCGACCTGATCGGCGCGCAGCACGATCGCGACCTCGAGCCCGGCGAGCTCGTGGTGATCAAGCGCGGCCGCATCCGCACGCTGCGGCCGTTCAAGCGCCAGGCGCAGGAGCGCTTCTGCATCTTCGAGTTCATCTACTTCGCGCGGCCCGACTCGAACCTCAACGGCCACAACGTCTACGCCTACCGC
>DASPGF010000434.1:0-2572 GCA_035620755.1 Myxococcota bacterium | reverse complement strand
TCGGCGTCGACCGGCTGCAGCTCTATCTCGACTTCGAGAAGCCCGCGAGCGCGGACGAGCGCGAGCGGCTGCGTGCGCTCGTGCGCCGGCGCGCCAACGAGCGCGTGCCGGTCGCGCAGCTCGTCGGCCGCAAGGAGTTCTGGTCGATGCCGCTGTGCGTGAGCGCGGACGTGCTCGCACCGCGTCCCGACACGGAGACGCTCGTCGCGGCCGCGCTCGAGCGGCTGCCCGAGGTCGACGCCGAGTCGAGCATCCTCGAGATCGGAACCGGCTCGGGTGCGGTGGCGCTCGCGCTCGCGCGCGAGCGGCCGCGCGCGCGCATCACCGCCACCGACGTCTCGCCGGCCGCTTTGAAGCTCGCAGCGCGCAACGCGCGCGAGCTCGGGCTCGCGGATCGCATCGAGCTCGTCGAGGGGCCCCTCTACGCGCCCGCGGCCGGTCGGCGCTTCGATCTCGTGCTCTCGAACCCGCCCTATCTCGCGGATTCCGAACGCGAAACGCTCGCCCCGGAGCTCGGCCACGAGCCCGCGGTCGCGCTGTTCGCGGGGCCGGACGGCCTCGCGCTGCTGCGCGAGCTCGTCGCGCACGCGCGCGAGTTCCTCGCCCCGGGCGCGGGCTTCGCGCTCGAGCTGGCCCCCGCGCAGGCCCCGACCGTGGCAAACTGGTGCCGCGAGGTCGGCCTGGAGGACGTGGTCACCCACCGGGACTTCGCCGGGCGCGCGCGCGTCGTCTCCGCGCGCGAGCCGCTCCCCCCCGCGAGCGAGCTTCGCTGATGGATCGCATTCGGATACGCGGTGGCGCGCGCCTCGCGGGCGAGCTGCAGGCATCGGGCTCGAAGAACTCGACGCTCGCGCTGATGGCCGCCGCGCTGCTCGCGGACGGCCCGGTGATCTTCCACAACGTGCCGCGGCTGCGCGACGTCGACGCGATGCTCGAGATCCTGCGCGCGCTCGGCGCGGCTGCGGATTGGGAGGGCGAGGGCCACAGCCTGCGCATCGATCCGACGCGCGTGAGCCGGCACGAGGCGCCCTACGACCTCGTGCGCAAGATGCGCGCGTCGTTCCTGGTGCTCGGGCCGCTGCTCGCGCGCTTCGGCAGCGCGCGCGTCTCCGAGCCCGGCGGCTGCGCGATCGGCGTGCGCCCCGTCGACCAGCACCTCAAGGGGCTCGCCGCGCTCGGCGCGAAGATCCGCCTCGACCACGGCTACGTCGAGGCGAGCGCGTCCGAGCTGACCGGCGGCCGCGTCGCGTTCGACCTCACGACCGTCAACGGCACGCAGAACGTGATGATGGCGGCCGCGCTCGCGCACGGCGAAACGGTGATCGAGAACGCCGCTCGCGAGCCCGAGGTGGTCGAGCTCGCGGCGGTGCTCGGCGCGATGGGCGCGGAGATCTACGGCGCGGGCAGCGATCGCATCGTCGTGCGCGGCGTCGACTCGCTGGGCGGCGTCGAGCATTCGGTCTCGGGCGACCGCATCGAGGCCGGCACGCTGCTCGCGGCGGCGCTGATCACCGGGGGCGACGTGCGCGTCACGGGCGTCGACGCCGCGCACCTCGAGTCGACGCTCGACAAGTTCCGCGAGGCCGGCGCGGAGGTCGATGCCGGCGCGGGCAGCGTGCGCGTGCGGCAGGAAGGCGCGTTGCGCCCGCTGCGCGCGGTCACGGCGCCGTTTCCGGGCTTTCCGACCGACATGCAGGCCCAGCTGATGGCGGTGCTCTGCGTCGCCCAGGGCTCGAGCGTGGTCGTCGAGCAGGTGTTCGAGAACCGCTTCATGCACGTCCCCGAGCTGCAGCGGCTCGGCGCCGACATCTCGCTCTCGGGCCGCTCGGCGCACATCCGCGGCATGCCGCGGCTGATGGGCGCGCCCGTGATGGCCACGGATCTGCGCGCCTCGGCGGGGCTGATCGTCGCCGCGCTCGCCGCGGAAGGTGACACGGTGGTGAATCGCGTCTATCACATTGACCGGGGCTACGAGCGCATCGAGGCGAAGTTCCGCACCCTCGGCGCCGACATCGAGCGCGAGAGCTGAGCGGGAGAACGGGGCGGGAGAATCGAGCGCAAGCGCTCGAAGCGCTGGAAGGACTGGAAGTTCTAGAGGTACCCAGAGGAATCGACGGGGAGGCCTGAGTATGGCGAGCCGCACCACTGCCAAGGGGATCGTTCCGGTCCTGCGCACCGACAGCCCGGATTTCGCGAAGGCTTTCGCAGCGCTGGTCGATCGCCGCCGCAGCGATGCCGAGGACGTCGAGAAGGTCGTCCGCAAGATCATCGAGCGCGTGCGCGAAGGCGGCGACGCGGAGCTGCTCTCGCTGGTGCGCAAGCTCGACCAGTCGAAGATCGGCAGCAGCAAGCAGCTCGAGGTCACCAGCCGGGAGTGGGAGGCGGCTGGCGAGGCGATCGACCCGGCCGACCGCGCCGCGCTCGGAAAATCCGCGATTCGCGTGCGCGACTTCCACCGCAAGCGCATTCCCTCGAGCTGGGAAGTGCGCGAGGAGGGTGGCGGCAACGTCGGCCACCGCGTGCGGCCGCTCGCTCGCGTGGGCATCTACGTGCCCGGCGGGCAGGCCGTCTA
>DASPGF010000433.1:0-5043 GCA_035620755.1 Myxococcota bacterium | reverse complement strand
TGGCAGGCTGCGGCGCGCTTCGAGCCGCTCTCGCTGCCGCCGCCGCCGCCGGCACCACCCCCGACCCGCCCGGGCGCGCGCAACTGAGCCCGGCCGTCCACGCGCGCCACCGCAACCCCACGCTGCCCATCGAACGCGCGGCGCGGCGCGCGGCCCGCTCGCTGCGCGCGCCGCGCGTCACTCAAGCCCGCCGCGGGAAGCTCCGATCTTCCGCGCATGGGTCTGGTCGAGCTCAGCTGCCCGGTCTGCGACGCCGACTTCGCGCTCGGCGGCGACGAGCGGCCCGGGGACAACGTGTTCTGCAGCTACTGCGGCGCGCCGTGCCGCATCACCTCCGATCCGCGCGACGAGGAGTGCGAGATCGAGGAGGATTCCTGACGCGCCGCTCGCGCCGCGGCGGTTCTCGACGCCGCGCTGCTCGCGCCGCGGCCGCGTCGGAACGCCGCGGCGGCTGCGCCGATCAGCGCGCGTAGTCGATCAGGCGGTGCGCGACCTCGCGGAGCCGCGGCGCCGCGCGGTCCTTCTCCGAGAGGATCGGCGCGTCGGTCGGCCACGCGATCGCGAGCTCCGGGTCGTTCCAGGCGACGCTGAACTCCGCGGCGGGGTCGTAGTAGTCGCTGCACTTGTAGGCGACCTGCGCGCGCTCGCTCAGCACGAGGAAGCCGTGCAGCACGCCCGCGGGTAGGTAGATCTGGTGGAGCTCGCGATCGGAGAGCCGGGTCGCGAAGTGCTCGCCGAAGCGCGGCGATCCGCGCCGCGCATCCACGGCGACGTCGAAGATCTCGCCCGCGACCACCTGCAGCAGCTTCGCCTGCGCGTGCGGGCTCTGTCCGTGGAGCCCGCGCAGCGTGTTGCGCACGGAGCTCGAGAGGTTGTCCTGCACGAAGCGGTCGCGGATGCCCGCGCCGCGGTAGGTCTCCTCGCGGTAGGTCTCGAGAAAGAAGCCGCGGCCGTCGCGGTGCACGCCGGGCTCGACGATCAGCACGCCCGGAATCGGCGTCTCGACGAATCGCGTCAACGCGCGCTCTCGCGCGCGAGCCGCAGCAGGTAGGCGCCGTAGCTGGATCCGCCCATCTGGCTTCCGAGGCTCGCGAGCTGCGCGCGGTCGATGAAGCCCTGCCGGTAGGCGATCTCCTCGAGGCACGCGATCTTGAGCCCCTGTCGCTCCTGGATCGCCTCGACGAAGTTCGAGGCCTGCAGCAGCGATTCGTGCGTGCCGGTGTCGAGCCACGCCACGCCGCGCCCGAGCAGCTCGAGGTGCAGCTCGCCGCGCCGCAGATACTCGAGGTTCACGTCGGTGATCTCGAGCTCGCCGCGCGCCGACGGCGCGAGGCGCGCCGCGATCTCGAGCGCGCGGCTGTCGTAGAAGTAGATGCCCGTGATCGCGTAGTTCGAGCGCGGCTTCTCGGGCTTCTCTTCGATGCCGATCACCTTGTGGTCGGCGTCGAACTCCACCACGCCGTAGCGCTCGGGGTCGCTCACCCAGTAGCCGAACACCGTCGCTCCCGCTTCGCGCTGCGCGGCGCGGCGCAGCGTCTCGGGCATGCCGTGGCCGTAGAAGACGTTGTCGCCGAGCGCGAGCGCGATCCGATCGCGGCCCGCGAATTCGCGCGCGATCAACAGCGCCTGCGCGATGCCCTCGGGTCGCGGCTGCTCGGCGTAGCGGATCCGGATCCCGATGCGGCTGCCGTCGCCTAGCAGCCGCCGATACGCCGGCAGATCCACGGGCGTCGAGATCAGCAGCACGTCGCGCACGTTCGCGAGCATGAGCGTCGCGAGCGGGTAGTAGATCATCGGCTTGTCGTAGATCGGGAGCAGCTGCTTGCTCACGGCTCGCGTGATCGGATCGAGCCGCGTACCCGCGCCGCCGGCCAGCAGGATGCCCTTCATGCGCCGCGCTCCTCGTTGCGGCCCGAGCGTACCGCAGCTGCCGCGCCGCGTTGCGCGGCGCGGTCGATCAGGGCAGGAAGCTCGCGGTCTGATCGAGCTTGCGCGGCAGGTATTCCTCGATCACGTAGTTGAGTCCCCATTTCGCGAGCGCCTGCTGCTCGGCGCGCACGCCCATCTTGAGCAGCTGCTCCATCGCCTTCTGCCAGGGCTTGTGGGCCTGGAAGAATGGATCGTTCTTGAGCGCGTCCTTGCCCCGCTTGATGTCGACGTCCAGCAGCGGGTGCGTGGGCAGCTGGTAGTCGATGATGTCCTGCGGTGTCACGCCGAGATAGCGCGCCTGGGGTACACAGAAGAATTGCGAGAGGTGGGCCGCGTTGCCGGAGCCGACCTTGAGGGTGCGGTAGATGTTCGAGATGCCGTAGGGGTCGCAGTCGACGAACGCGTATACCGGCAGCGAGCACTCGTCCGAGAGCTTGCGGATGAAGCGGCGCGTCGCGCGAGTCGGCACGCCCGCCATCGAGACCAGGATGCAGTTTGCGGTCTGCCAGAACTTGTGGCTCTGCAGCCGCTGGAACACGCCGCCGGTCTCGATCGCGAGCACGAACTTCGCGTCCGTCTCGAACGACAGCTGCTCGACGCTCGAGGGAATCGAGTAGGCGCCCGAGCCGAAGCGCGTGCAGTCGATCCGCTCGATCTCGCCGGTCTCGCGGTCGGGGTCGAGCACGACGAGCCTTCCTGCCACCGCGCCGCCGTGCTCGTCGGGGACGAAGCGCAGCTGCTCGCGCGAGGCGCCGTGCAACGAGAACAGCGCCTCGATGTCGTCCATCACGGTGTCGGATTCGTCCTGCTCGTCGAACTTGGCGTCGCTCCAGTTCTTGCTCTGGTAGTAGGCGTCGCGCTTGGTCGCGAAGTCGTTGTTCTCGACGAGCTCTTTCGAGAGGCCCATCATGCGCAGCGTCTGCGCGAAGCTCTTGACCGTGTTCACGGTGAGCGTGCGCGTCTTCTTGTGCTTGCCGATCTCGAAGTAGCCGCGCGCGGTCGAGTAGCTCACGTTCTTGAGCGAGCGCACCGGAAACGCGAGGTCGGGCTTGCGCTGCTTGAGGATCTCGTCGTGCACCTCCCGGGCGGTGTCGCGGATCAGCTCGACGGTGAGGCGGTCGAGCCGCGCGTTCTCCTCGGCGAGCTGGCGCGCGCGATCCGCGCCCGAGGCTCTCGGCTTCGCGGCGGCCTTCGGAGCGCTCTTCGCAGCCGATTTCGGCGCGGCCTTCGGGGCGGTCTTCGGAGCCGATGTCGGCGCGGTCTTCGGAGCGGTCTTCGAATCGGAGTCCGGCGCGGCCTTCGGCTTCGCGGGCTTCGGCGCAGCGGTCGGCGTGGTCTTCTTGCGGGCTGCCATGGCTAGAGCTTCCTGCTCTTCTCGAGCACCGTCGTGAGGCTCGAGACGATCTGGTCGCGCTGCGCGTCGCTCAGCGCGAGGATCTGCTGCAGGCCGATCGCGACCTGCGGGATGTACTTGACGATGTAGGCGCGCTTCTTCTCCGCGTCCTCCTCGCGGCGCTGCTTGCGGATGTGGGTCGCGACCTTGCGACCGCACTCCTGCAGCCCGAGGCGGATCTCCTTGATGATCTCCGGATAGTGCGCGATCGCCTCCTTGCTCTCGGAGGTGAACGGAACCCAGACGCTCGCGATGTGCACCATCAGCAGCATCGGGCCGATCGGCAGCGCGCCGCGCGGCTGCTGCAGCTGGTAGTTGCGCCACTCGGTTCCCGTGATCGCCTTGGTGATCGCGCAGGCGCCCTGCTGATACTGGAGCGGCACGCGGTTCGCGTAGCGATAGGCGGTGATCGGCTGGTCGGCGGGCAGGTCGCCGCCGAACGCGAGGCCGACCTCGACGAGGAATGGATTGCCGCGGTAGACCGCGGGCCGTCGCGACACCGAGCAGTAGAACTCCGCGGAGACCTCCGAGCGCAGCGCCCTCTCGATCAGCTGCTCGCCGATCGGCGCGATGCAGTCCATCTGCGGCGCCATGATCTTGGTGGCCTGGATCGCCTGGTGGATGCTCTCGGCCTGCTCGCGGCTGATCTCGCTCGGCCGCCGCGTCGCCGGGACCTTCGCCTTCTCGAGGATCTCGTCCGCGGTGCGCGCGGAGATGCGGCTGAAGTCGTTCTGGAGGCACGCGCGCACGCTGCGCGCGCTCGTATCGCGAAACATCTGCATCAACACGCCGAGCTCGACGCCGTAGGGATGCGGCTTGATCTCCGCGGTCTCGGGCGGGACTTCGTCGGTGACGCGCGGGAACACGTGCTCGGCGCCGTGCTCTTCGGCCTTGGGCGGGACGTAGGTGATCTGCGCGTGCGGGTTGGCGAGCGAGATCTGCCGGATGTAGGCGTCGACGGAATGCTGGCCGCCGCGGTACGCGCCTTCGAGCTCGATCTCGACGCGCGTTCCGTGCGGCTTGTCCCACTCGACGACTTCGTCGCGCTTGATCTTGGGCGCGTTCTGCTTGGTGTCGATCACGAGCTCGAGCTGGTGCGCGTCCTTCTTGGGGCCGATCCGCGTGGTGATCACGATCGGCTTGCCGGTCGTCAGCAGCCCGTACATCCCCGCGGCGCTGATGCCGATTCCCTGTTGGCCCCGGCTCTGTCGCAGCCGATGGAACTTCGAACCGTAGAGCAGGCTGCCGAAGATCTTGGGAACCTGCGCGCGCAAGATGCCCGGTCCGTTGTCCTCGATCGCGACACGGAATCGCGTCTCCGAGACCTGGCCGATCGAGACGCGAATGTCGGGCAGGATGCCCGCCTCCTCGCACGCGTCGAGCGAGTTGTCGACGCCCTCCTTGACGGTCGTGAGCAGCGCCTTGGAGGGATTGTCGAAGCCGAGCAGGTGGCGGTTCTTGGCGAAGAACTCCGAGACCGAGATGTCGCGGTGCTGCTTGGCGAGCTCGACCGCGCTCGAGCGCATTCCCGGCGCGGCGTCGGCGCCGCTTCGCGAGCTGTCGGCGCCATCCGCGGATTTCGCGCGTGTGGCGCGGCCGCTGGCGCGCGGCGTTGCGCGCGGCTCAGCGGAGCTCCGGCTCGTACGCGCTCGCGCGCGCGCCGCGCGCGGGCGCTGGCCGGCGAGCGCCGCGGGCGCGTCGCTGTGCGATCCAGCGGCCCC
>DASPGF010000432.1:0-2460 GCA_035620755.1 Myxococcota bacterium | reverse complement strand
CGAGCGGTCGCCGAGTCGAAGGCTCGAGCGGTCCACAGCGGAGATGTCGCGGTCGGAGAGGTCAAAGGGTCGAGGCGTCAGGGTAAGGGAAGCCAGGGTGGAGGACTGATGGGCGCACCGAGCGAGCACGAGCACGCGCAGCCGCGCGCCGCGGCGCCCGGCGAGGGTCGAGATCGCGCCGCTGCAGCGCGCGCCGACGATCGCCGCCACGCTGCAGCCGGGACTGCACTCGCACACCGCACGCGCGTCCACCGCAGGCGGCTGCGCGACCTGATGCGCATCGAATCCACGATGGACTTCCACCGCTACGCGATCGAGCACGCGATCGGTCGCTACCGCGCGCTGCGCGAGCGGCAGCGGCTCGGCCTCGGCAGCGTGCTCTCGATCGGCTCGACGCAGCGCGAGGCGAGCCGCTTCGTCGAGCATCCGTTCGACTCGATCGTTCTCACGGGTGTGGTCGACTGCGATGACGCGCTGGGCGGGATTGCGCGCGCGGACCCGCGCGTGCGCTACGAGAAGCAGAACTGCGAGCGGCTCGGCTACGCGCCGCGCTCGTTCGATCTGGTGTTCTGCAAGGAGTCGCTGCACCACCTCGCGCGGCCCGTGCAGGGGCTCTACGAGCTGCTGCGCGTGTGCCGCGCGGCCGCGCTCGTGCTCGAGCCCTACGACAGCCAGCTCGACGCGCTGCTGCGCAGGCTCGGGCTGAGCAGCGTCTACGAGTCGAACCAGCTCGGCAACCTCGCGCTGCGCGACAACTTCGTCTACCGCTGGGATCGCAGGCAGCTCGAGCAGCTGCTCAGGAGCCTCTACCTCGAGTCCGGCAGCGAGCTCGAGCTCACGCTCGGCTGGATGAGCTCGCGCTTCAACGGCCACCGCCTGCGCGCGGTGCGCCGCGCGGCGGCGGTCGCGGGCTGGCTCGCGGGCTTCGTGCCAGGCTCGCGCGGCAATTACATGACAGCGTTGGTCGTGCCCGGTAGCGATCTGCCGCCCGACCCCGATCCGCTCTGATCCCGGTCGGCGCGGTCGACGATCTGCTCTGCGCCCGGTGCGGCGCGCCTGACGAGCTAACCCCGTGGGGGAAGGCGCTGCGGAGTGCAGCCGCTCAACGCCGGCCCGGGCTGCGCCGATAGCGACCCGAGCGCTGGCCTGCGGCTCGCAGCGTCGGCGTGGTACAGGGTGCGCGGTGGCCGAGCGATTCGACATCAACGCGATTGCGCGCGAGGCGATCCGCGGTGCGGGCCTCGACCGCGATCGACACGTCGCGCTGCGCGCCTCGCTCTTCGATCCGCCACCCGAGGTCCGCGGCTCGCGCGAGCAGCTCACCGCCGCGATCGCCTGCCTGCTGCGCAGTGCCCGGCGATCCGTAGCGGGCCGCGAGGGAGCGGCGATCGATCTCGAGACCGAGCCCGACGGCGACCGCATCGCGATCCGCATCCTCGACAATGGGCCCGGCCTCTCGGAGGACGAGCTCGAGCGGATCTTCGACCCGTTCGTCGCCGAGCCCGGCTGCGTCGACGCGCCCGATTCCAAGCACTCGCGCGGGCTGGCAGGCGCGGGCGAGGTGTTCCGCGATCACGGCGGCACATTGATGGTGCGGTCGCGCCCCGGTGAGGGAACCTGCTTCGTCGCGCTGCTGCCGATCGCGCCCGCCTGAGCCTGGCCCGCCGCCGCACTCGCTGGTCAGCGCGAATTCCGCGGTTAGACTGCCCGCCGTGGCCCACCAGTTCGTCTTCACCATGCAGGATCTCAAGAAGGTCGTCCCGCCGGATCGCGTGATCCTCGAGGACATCACGCTCGCCTTTTTGCCGGGCGCGAAGATCGGCGTGCTCGGCGCGAACGGCGCGGGCAAGAGCAGCCTGCTGCGCATCATGGGGCTGATCGACACCGATTTCCAGGGCGACGCGAAGCCCGCGTCGGGCATCCGCGTGGGCATGCTCGCGCAGGAGCCCGCGCTCGACGAGAGCAAGGATGTGCTCGGCAACGTGGAGGAGGGCGTCGCGGAGACGCGCGCGCTGCTGCGGCGCTTCGAGCAGGTGAGTGCGCGCTTCGGCGAGCCGCTCGACGACGACGCGATGGCGGCGCTGCTCGAAGAGCAGGCGAAGCTGCAGGACCAGATCGACGCGACCGACGCCTGGGAGCTCGACCGCACGCTCGAGGTCGCGATGGACGCGCTGCGCGTTCCCGCGGGCGACGCGAAGGTATCGACACTATCCGGTGGCGAGCGGCGTCGCGTCGCGCTGTGCCGGCTGCTGCTGCAGAAGCCCGACCTGCTGCTGCTCGACGAGCCCACCAACCACCTCGACGCGGAATCGGTGGCGTGGCTCGAGCGCTTCCTGCAGGAGTACAAGGGCACCGTGGTCGCGGTGACACACGACCGCTACTTCCTCGACAACGTGGCCGAGTGGATACTGGAACTCGATCGCGGCCACGGCATCCCCTGGAAAGGCAACTACTCCACCT
>DASPGF010000431.1:0-3055 GCA_035620755.1 Myxococcota bacterium | reverse complement strand
CTCGTCAATTCTCCCGGCGCGACCCGCGGTGGTGTCGCTCCGCGGCCGAGGCGAACGAGGCTTAGCGAGAGCAGTGCCGAATCGGAATCACCCGTCCGGCTGTGGACGCGGATTCCGCTCGTCTCGAAGTAGGTGCGCAGGTCGTGCGCGCGATTCGGCGCCTGGAGTCCGCCGCGGATCGCACTCGCGCGGTACTCACGCTCGGCGATCTCGTGCGGAATTCCCGCGTGAACGACTGCGGGCGTGGCGGGCGCGGCCGACTCGATCGCGATCGCCCGGGTGGCGCCGGAGCCGGCGGCCGCTCCAGCGCGCTCGATCGCGGCGGGTGCGCTGGCGTTCACGGGCGGTGCGCCGAGCAGCGCGAAGGGAAGCGCCAGAGCAGCGGCGCGGCGCCAGGAAGATCGGCTCGAGTCCATCCAGCGGGTCTCCGTCTCGCCGCCGAGCGGCGGCTCGGGACGATACCCGGGGCCTCACGGCTTGGCGCTTGCCCCAGCAGAGTTGAGGGCGGTTCCGGGCACTTTACACTGCGCGGGCCGCCGGAGTCCAGCCCCAAGCGGCGCCGCATCCCGCTGCCAGCTCGATTCGAACGCGTCCAGCGCGGCTTCGAGCTGCGAAGCGAGTCGCTCGCGATCGCTCGCGGGCAGGAAGCTGTAGCGCAGACTGTTGCGCGCGAGCTGCTTCAGCGTGCGGTAGTCGACTTCGGGAAACGCCGCGGCGAGCGCAAACTGCTCGCGCAGGTCGGCGCCCATCAGGCCCGCATCGTCGGTCGCGAGCACGATCGGCACGCCAGCGGCAAGATACTCGTCGAACGGATGCGCTGCGCCCGTCACGCCGAGCAGCAGCGCGTTGCTGCGCAGGTTGATCTCGATTGCAATCGACTGCTGCCGCATGCGCTCGAGCACGGCATTGCGCGACGTCTCCGCATCGAGCGAGACGCCATGCCCGATCCGCTGCGCGGCCGCGCCGCCGGCCTCGACCGGCGCGATCGCGAGCGCGATGTGATCGCGCGCACCGAGCGCGATGGCCTGTGCGACGCCCATCTCGCCTGCGTGCAGCGAGCGCTTCACGTCGGGATAGAGGTGCGCGAGCTCGCCGAGCATGCGCATGTGCAGCGCGTAGTCGCGGATCGCGTGCGCGTCGGTCTCGGGCGCGACGAAGTTGATGCCGACGACGACCTCGCTGCGCTGCGCAATCTCGTAGGCGAGCAGGATCTCGACGAATACCGCACCCGGCGGCTGGCTGCGGACCGCAACACGCTGGAAGCGCACCTCGACCTCGCAGCCCGGGTCGGGAGAAGCAGTCGCGCAGCCGAGCAGCTGCTCGGAGCGCGCGAGCTGCCGCGGGAGCTCGGTGACGATCGCATCGCGCAGCGCGGTGAACTGCGGGTTCGCGAGCAGCGCGCGGCGCATCGCGAGCAGGTCGGCGTCGAGCGGCGTCGCGTCGAATGCGTCGAGCGCGTCGCGGTCGGGCTCCCAGCCCGTCGACGTCTCGAGATAGCGGGTTCCCGACTGCGCGGCGAGCCGGCGCGCGCCCGCGAGCAGCCGGCCGAGGTCGCGGTTGGCCTCACGGATCGTGCCGAACAGGCTGAAGAAGTGATCGTTCGCATCGCTGCGCACGACCGACGGGTCGTCGGTCGGGTAGGCGCGCATCGACCAGCGCCGCAGCATCTCGGCGCGCAGCGCCGGATCGAGCCGCGCGTCGGAGGCAGGTCGAAGGCCGGCGCCGCAGGGCGGCCTCTCGAGCCGCCACTCGCGCGCGGGATCGCGCGGCACGCAGAGCCCGTCCTCGATCGCGATGTCGAGGATCATTTCGGGCGTCGCCGAGCCGCTCAGGTGGTGATGCAGATCGCCCCCAACGGGCATCGCGGAGAGGAATGCGCGCAGCTGCTCGGGATCGCCGCGCACTCGCTCGAATTGCGCGGCCGTCTCCGCCACGGGGTCGGGAGCGACGCAAGGTGCGCTCGCGCACGCGCCGAGCGTCCCGAGCGCGAGCGCGCACAGGAAACTTCGGGCGGCTGCGCGGCAGCGGCTCGCGAGCATGGCGCGCGAGGATACCTGCTCTTCGCGGGGTGCCCTAGACTCGCGCGCGATCTCGGCGTTGCTGGATCGCGATCGAAAGGAGTAACGACATGCTCGGATTTGCGCGGTTCGAGGCCATCGCGGCGACTGCCGCGTTCGCCCTCGCGACGGTCTCGGGATGCGCGTCGGTCAAGGTCACCGATCAGCAGGCCTACACGGGCGAGCAGCTTCCGCGCCCCGGGCGCATCATCGTCCACGACTTCGCGGCGAGCGAGTCCGAGCTCCCCGCGTGGTCCGACGCGGCGGAGAATTACGCAGAGCCGCTCGAGCCGCGCTCCGAACACGAGCTCGAGACGGGCCGCCAGCTCGGTGCGCACGTCGCGGAGATGCTGGTCGAGGACATCCGAGCCATGGATCTGCCGGCGGTGCGCGCGGAAGCGTCGGCACCGCCACAGCTCGGTGACATCGTGATCATCGGCTACTTCTCGTCGATCGAGGCGGGCAGCGCCGTCGAGCGCGTGGCGATCGGGTTCGGGGCCGGGGCGGCGGAGCTCACGACCTCCGTCGAGGCCTATCGCATGGAGGAGGGCGGTCTGCGCAAGCTCGGCTCGGGGACCACGACGTCTCACGAGGGCAAGGGTCCGGGCGTCGCGGTGCCGCTCGCCGTGACGATCGCGACCGCCAACCCGATCGGCCTGATCGTCGGCGGGGCGGTCAAAGCGGAAGGCGAGATGAGCGGCCGGAGCACGATCGAGGGCGTGGCGAAGCGCACGGCCGATACCATCGCCGAGCGGCTGCAAACCGCATTCGAGAAGCAGGGCTGGATCTGAACGCGCCGCCGCGCGCGGGCCGACGAGCCCTCCTCAATCGGGGTCGTGTGGGCTCGGCGCGCCCGAGCGCGCAACGATCGGCACGTAGCTCGGAAACCACATCGAGGCGCGCACCACGGCCTCGATTTCTGATGCGGGAATCGGCGTTCCGAGCTGGTGCTCGGCGCCGTGGCGGATCACGGCGGCCGCGACGCGCGCGCTCGTCTC